>CAZTHC010000019.1:0-20896 GCA_964613425.1 uncultured Lachnospiraceae bacterium | reverse complement strand
TGTAGTAATCTCAAAAAAAATAAATAAAAATAAAATAGATACACTTCAAGTTGGAGACGTATTGGAATATGCTTTAGATAAAAGTACAATAATGCACAGAATTATTGAAATTAAATATGACAAAGAAGGCAAAAAGATTTTTATAACAAAAGGTGATAATAATAATATGGCTGATCAGGAGCCAGTTACAGAGGAACAGGTAAAAGGAATTGTTAAATTTTCTATACCGTTTCTAGGATATCCTTCAGTTTTATTAAGCGAAATAGTATTTTCAAAAAAATCAATAGTAGAAA
Source organism: uncultured Lachnospiraceae bacterium (assembly GCA_964613425.1). GTDB lineage: Bacteria > Bacillota > Clostridia > TANB77 > CAG-508 > CAZTHC01. Next base: position 20,603 of record CAZTHC010000019.1, on the reverse strand, counting down.
CATAATACAAAAGAAAGGGTGAATTAAGTGAGTAAGGCAAAAGAACAAGTAGAACAACCAAAAACAAGTAAAAAAATAGTTCTTTTTATATTAACATGTATATTAATATCTATATTTATAATAATTAAATCATTTAATTTACCAGGTGAATTACAAAAAGATGTATTATATTCATATACAGTAGATGAATCAGCTAAATATAAAGTATATTTGTTTGATAATAATTTTATTAAAGATTCATATATGGAAATGGATAAATCATATATAACAGAATTAGTAGACTATATAGATTTAGATTTAAATTATGTATTAAATGGTTCAAAGCTAGCAACAATGGATTACTCATATGATATAATTGCAAATTTATATGTAGATTATGCTAGTTCTGGAGAACTTAAAGATTCACATTTATGGATAAAAGAATATGATATTGTAAAAGATAAAAAAGTTAAAGCAGAAAGAAATAGCAAAATTAAAATATCTGAAAATGTAAAGTTCGATTATAGTACTTATAATGATGAAGTAAAAAGATTTAGAGAAAGTTTTGGAATGCCAATAACAGCATATTTAAATATTCAGTTTACAATTAAAGCAAATGTAGATGTAGATGGAACTCCTAATGATTCTTCAGGAACTTCTGTTGTAGAATTAAATATGCCATTAAATCAACAGGTATTTGATATAACTACAAAAAAGAGCGGAAACACGCAAAAGACTATTTATGCATCAGTTGGCGAAATTGAAGATATAAATAAACCATTGTTTATAATAGGAACACTAATATTAGCAGTTTCATTAATAGGATTGTTTGGAAATATTAGAAAATATATAAGAATTACAGGAAAATCAGATTATGAAATAGCATTAAGTAAAGTATTAAAGAATTATGGCGACATAGTAGCAGAAATATTACATCCAATCGAAACAAGTTATATGAAAATTATTGATGTTAAAAACTTTGACCAATTATTAGATATAGAAGAAGAAATAAGAATGCCTATATTATTCTGTGAAACAAAGAAAGATGAAGAAGGGCAATTTACAATTATACATGACAACATAGTATATAGATATATATTAAGAGCAAAGAAAAGAAATAGGTTATATTAATAAATGGCAGGCATAATGCCTGCCATTATACTATGTAAAATGTATCACCTCTGTTTGATAATATATCACAGAAAAATTATAGGGGCGTATTGTGTATACGCCCTTTTACCTTCCAAAAATGAAAATATTGAAACGATATATTGCAAACTGTAGAGGGTCGGCGTCTTCGACGACCAGCAAATAGAATTAGAAATTTATTAAAAGTGTAGGGGCGTATTGTATACGCCCTTTTACCTACCAAAAATGAAAATGTTGAAACGATATATCGCAAATTGTAGGGGGCGGCGTCCTCAAAGACCCGTTAAAAGAAAATATTTTTTGCAATTTTTAATAAAAAAATATAAAAATTTTACTAAAAGTGTTGGATTTTTAAAAAAGTATGATATAATAAAAAAGCGTTTTGAAAAAGTTGTAGATTTAATGTAATTTAAATCTTAAAATTGTTTAACTTTTTAAAAAATATATAAATCTTAAGGAGGTTTTTTTATGAGTAAAAAATTTGTATACCTTTTTAGTGAAGGAAATGCAAACATGCGTGAATTATTAGGAGGAAAAGGAGCAAACTTAGCAGAAATGACAACATTAGGATTACCAATTCCACAAGGTTTCACAGTTACAACAGAAGCTTGTACACAATATTATGAAGACGGAGAAAAGATTTCTAAAGAAATTGAAGATGAAATATTTGCATCTTTAACAAAATTAGAAGAAATAGCAGGGAAAAAATTAGGAGACAAAGAAAATCCTTTATTAGTATCTGTTCGTTCAGGAGCTAGAGCATCTATGCCAGGTATGATGGATACAGTATTAAACTTAGGAATTAATGATGAAGTAGCTGCAAAATTAGCAGAAAAGAATGAAAGATTTGCTTATGATAGTTATAGAAGATTTATTCAAATGTTTAGTGACGTTGTTATGGAAATACCAAAGCCATTCTTTGAAAAAATTATAGATGAAATGAAAGCAGCAAGAGGAGTTAAATTAGATACAGAATTAACAGCAGCAGATTTAAAAGAATTAGTTGCAAAATTTAAAGCTGTATACGAAGCACAAAAGGGTGAAAAATTCCCAACAGAGCCAAAAGTACAATTATTAGAAGCTGTAAAAGCAGTATTCAGAAGTTGGAATAATGCAAGAGCAATAACATATAGAAGATTAAATGATATACCAGGTAGCTGGGGAACAGCTGTTAACGTACAACAAATGGTTTTCGGAAATATGGGAGACGATTGTGGTACAGGTGTTGCATTTACAAGAAATCCAGCAACAGGAGAAAATAAATTATTTGGTGAATATTTAATGAATGCACAAGGTGAAGACGTTGTTGCAGGAATTAGAACACCACAACCAATAGAAACATTAAAAAATGTAAACCCAGAAGCATATAGCGATTTTGTTAGATGTTATGAAATATTAGAAAAACATTTTAGAGATATGCAAGATATGGAATTTACAATAGAATCTGGAAAATTATTCTTCTTACAAACAAGAAATGGTAAAAGAACAGCAAATGCAGCATTACAAATAGCTGTAGATTTAGTAAAAGAAGGAATGATTACAGAGAAAGAAGCAGTTTTAAGAGTTGAACCTGCACAATTAGATCAATTATTACACCCTAACTTTGACCAAGCTAAATTAAAAGCTGCTAAAATAGTTGCAAAAGGTTTAGCTGCATCTCCAGGCGCAGCAACAGGTAAAGTAGTATTTACTGCTGAAAGAGCTGTTGAAATGCATAATGCAGGAGAAAAGAATTTAGTATTAGTTAGATTAGAAACATCACCAGAAGATATTGAAGGTATGGTAGTTTGTAATGGTGTTTTAACAGTTAGAGGTGGTATGACATCTCATGCAGCCGTTGTTGCACGTGGTATGGGAACATGCTGTGTTGCAGGTTGTGGAGAAATAACTGTAAACGAAGAAGAAAAATACTTCACATTTGCTGATGGAAGAAAAGTTACAGAAGGAGAATATATTTCATTAGATGGTTCAACAGGAAATGTATATGGAGAAAAAATTGATACAGTTGAAGCTGCAGTTACAGGAAACTTTGCAACATTAATGGGATGGGCAGATCAATACAGACAATTAAAAGTTAGAACAAATGCAGATACACCACATGATGCAAAAGTTGCTTACAACTTTGGAGCAGAAGGTATTGGATTATGTAGAACAGAGCATATGTTCTTTGCTGCAGATAGAATTGCTGCAATTAGAGAAATGATAGTATCTAAAACAGCAGAACAAAGAGCAAAAGCTTTAGCAAAAATACTTCCAATGCAAAGAGGAGATTTTGAAGGATTATACAGAGAAATGAAAGGTTACCCAGTAACAATACGTTTCTTAGACCCACCTTTACATGAATTCGTACCACATGAAGATTCAGACATAGAAGCATTAGCTAAAGAAATGGGATTATCTTTTGAAGAATTAAAAGGAATAGTTGAAGGATTACATGAATTTAACCCTATGATGGGACATCGTGGATGCCGTTTAGCTGTAACATATCCTGAAATTGCAGAAATGCAAACAAGAGCAGTTATTCAAGCAGCAATAAACGTAAATAAAGAAGGAATGAATGTAGTTCCAGAAATTATGATTCCATTAGTTGGAGAAGTAAAAGAATTAAAATATGTAAAAGATATAGTTTGCAAAACAGCAGATGAAGTTATTAAAGAAGCTGGAGTAGAATTACAATATCACGTAGGAACAATGATAGAAATACCAAGAGCTGCTTTAACAGCAGACGAAATAGCAAAAGAAGCAGAATTCTTCTCATTTGGAACAAATGACTTAACACAAATGACATTTGGATTCAGCCGTGATGATGCTGGTAAATTCTTAGGAGACTACTATGACAAGAAGATATATGAATCAGATCCATTTGCAAAATTAGACCAAACTGGTGTTGGAAAATTAGTAAAAATGGCTGCTGATTTAGGAAAACAAACAAGACCAAACATTAAATTGGGAATATGCGGAGAGCATGGAGGAAACCCAGCTTCTGTAGAATTCTGCCATAACATAGGATTAACATATGTATCTTGTTCACCATTCAGAGTGCCAATCGCAAGATTAGCTGCTGCACAAGCTGCAATAAAAAATCCAAGAGCATAATTTAAAATAATAACAAATAAAATGCGGAATTTATTCCGCATTTTTTGTTATTACATTGCAAACGAAAAAAATAAATTACAAATATAAATATACTATATTGTATACGCTCACAAAATATAAAAGTGAATATTGCTTGACAAAAAAAGCACATATTGATAATATATATTAAATTGGAGGCTTTTATAGATGATATTATATCCAGATTTATACTTAAATAATATAAAAGAAATAACAGTAGAAATTTTACAAAGTAATAATATAAAAGGATTAATTTTAGATGTAGATAATACAATTATTAATTATAATAAAGAAATAATAGAAGGCGCATTTGAATGGGTTCAAGAACTGAAAAATAATAACATAAAAATGTGTATTTTATCTAACAGTAATAAAAAAGAAAAAGTAGAAAGAGTTGCAAAGAAATTAGATTTAGAATATATCTATTTCGCAAAGAAACCGCTTAAATTTGGATTTAATAAGGTAAAACAACAAATGTTATTAGATAATAGTAATATCGCAGTTGTGGGAGACCAAATATTCACAGATGTTTTAGGAGCACATAGAAGTAAAATGTTTGCAATACTAACAAAACCTTTAGATAAAAAGGATATTTGGATAACAGTCCTAAAAAGACCAATTGAAGAATTTATAATAAAGAAATACTTAAGAAAGAGGGATAAATAAAATGTATTTTAACGACGTACACATATTTTGGTATGTAGCTTTTGGATTATTAGGTTTATTATTAGGACAATTAGTTGATTGGAGCAATAAAAGATTGCCAGAATATAAAAAATTCTTTTCTAAGGAGTTTTTTAAGAATAAACCAAATTACTTATTAATGATAATAGGAGCAATTTTAAATATAGGATTAGTATATAGATTTGGAATAAAAAATGAGTTTATACAAAATTTGGATTTAATAAAATTTACAGTATTAGTACCTATGCTAATATCAGCATTAATGATAGATTACAAATTGCAAATAATACCTAATAGATTGAATTTAACAATGTTTGAGATAGGATTAATATTCGCATTTATAAGTGGAATTATTAATATAAATGTAGGTATTAGTATGTTATTAGGAATGTTTGCAGGTGGAGGGCTATTTTTACTTATAACATTAATAGGAGGACTTATTGCAGGAAAAGAAGCTATGGGGTTTGGCGATGTAAAGCTAATGGGAGCATTAGGCTTGTTTTTTGGATTTCCAACTATATTAGTAATATCAGTAATAGCATTTTTATTAGGTGCAATAATAAGTGTATTTGTACTTGTTACAAGAATTAAAAAAACAGATGAATATATACCATTTGGACCTTTTATAGTTATGGCTTGCCTAATAAGTATATTCGTACCAACTATTAATTTAATATATATTTTATTAAAAATATTTACGCTAGGAATGTTTAAAGGTTAATTTTAGGAGGTGTTTCTATATGAATGAAAAAATTAGATGGCTTAGGGAAAAACTAAAAAATTTAAATATGCAAGGTATGATTGTTTCAAATCCAATCAATGTAAGATATTTAACCAATATAAAAGCAGAAGGAATTCTTTTAATAACTAGAAAAGAAAATATATACATAACAGATTCAAGATACATAGAAGCTGTTAATAGTGTAGTAACTATTGAAGATGAAATAATAATAATGGACAGTAGAAATGTTTCAAAAGAAGAATATGAAGAATTCTTTATGTTCTGTGAACGAGTTGGGTTTGAGGAAAATTATGTAACATATAGCCAATTCAAAACCATTATGGAAAAATATAAAGTTAACAGCTTGGTTGAAACGGAAAGCTTTTTAGAAAAACAAAGAATAATAAAAGATAATCAAGAAATAGGAAAAATAGAGCATGCTTGTAAAATCACAGACGATTGCTTTTCACATTTACTTAAATTTATAAAAAAGGGAATGACTGAAAAAGAGGTTGCATTAGAAATTGAAAAGTTTTTTGCACTAAATGGAGCAGAAGATATATCTTTTAAACCAATAGTAGCTTCTGGAGCAAACTCATCAATGCCACATGCGGAACCAACAGATAAAGTAATAGAAGCAAACGAACCAATAATAATAGATATGGGTTGCAAATACGAAGGATATTGTTCAGATATGACTCGTACTATTTTCATAGACTCAGTACCAGAAGAAATAAAACCTATATATAATTTAGTTTTGAAAAATCAAGTTTTAACAACAAAAGAAGTTAAGGAAAATATGAATATTAGGGTAATTACAAAAATGGTAGAAAATGATTTTAGATTACACAACTTTGATTTAATTCATTCATTGGGTCATGGAGTTCGGTTTAGAGATTCATGAAGCACCATCAATAAATTCATTAAATGAAAATCTTGTAAAAGAGAATATGGTAATAACAAATGAACCAGGAATTTATATAGCAGGAAGATTTGGAGTAAGAATAGAAGATACAATTTTAGTTACAAAATCTGGAAGTATATCTTTAACAAATTCTGAGAAAAATTATACTATAATATAATTATTTAAATATTATATGTAAAAAACATAAAAGCCTTGATTTTAGCATAAATTTGTAGTAAAATATAAAAATGAAATTTAAAAATTGGAAGGAGAAATAAATATGGCAGAAGTTTATATGGCAGGAGATGTAAGAAACGGAACAACATTTGAATTAGAAGGATCTGTTTATAAAGTTGTTGAATTTCAACACGTAAAACCAGGAAAGGGAGCAGCTTTCGTAAGAACAAAATTAAAAAACGTAATTAATGGGTCAGTATTAGAAAAAACATTTAACCCATCTGAAAAATTACAAGGAGCAGAAATAGAAAAAAGAGATATGCAATATTTATATTCAGATGGAGATTTATACTATTTCATGGATAATACAACATACGAACAAATTCCTTTAAATAAAGCAGATTTAGGAGATACACTAAAATTCTTAAAGGAAAATACAGATGTTAAAATATTATCTTTTAAAGGAAAAGTATTTGCAATTGAGCCACCTTTATTTGTAGAATTATCTATTACATATACAGAACCAGGTTTTAGTGGAAACACATCAACAAATGCAACAAAACCAGCAGAATTAGAAACAGGATATTCAATAAATGTTCCTCTATTCGTAAATACAGGAGATACTATTAGAATAGATACAAGAACTGGCGAATATATGGAAAGAGTTTAAGGAGAGAAATAATGTCTAATATTAACAAAGACTATAAGGAAATAATTAAGAATTTAGAAGAGAATATAAAAGATAAAACAGATTTGGAATACGCAAAAACACAAATGAGTGTATTAACAAATATGTTTGTACAAGAAGTTCAAGAAATACAAGAATTAACAGACACTAAAATAGAAGCAATATTACAAAATATGGTATCTTTAGAAAGTAAATTGTCTAGTGTTGCTAAAACAGTAGAAACAATTGAAAAAGATATATACGAACAAGAAGATTGTGATTTTGAAATAGTATGCCCATATTGTAATAACGAATTTATGGTAGAATATGATGAATTAAAAGACGAAGTAAAATGTCCAGAATGTAATAACACAATAGAGCTAGACTGGACAGGAGATTGCGATGAAGACGAGCATGGATGTTCATGTTGCGACCATGAAGATAAATGTGGCGGAAGTTGTAATTGCGAAGAATGCGATTGTGACGAAGATGACGATATGTAATTTAATAATAATTTAAAGGATTGACGGCTTTGCCGTCTTTTTTTATTGTAAAATGCAAATGAGGACCTGTAGTTGCACCATTTGTAGGATTCCCTCTTGAATCTTTATATGGATTATTTGGAACTCCATAAACATTTTTAGGGCCAACATTACCTATTATACTACCTTTACTTACAAATTGACCAACGTGAACAATATAGTTTGGAGAAACATGACAATATGAAATTGTAAAATTATCGTTCTTTAGAATAATAGAATATCCACCAGCACCATTAAAACCGGTATATGTAATTTTACCACTGCAAATAGCAACAATATTGCTACCAGTTGGCGCACCAATATCTATGCCACTATGGTAAGATGAAGCACCAGTAATTGGGGATTTTCGACTACCAAAATAAGAGGTTATTACAGAATAACCAGGCGTAGGCCATAAAAAATTACTTGAGTTTAATTCAAAAAAAGTGTAATTAATAATAGGTGTTGAATTCGAAACATTTGGAATAAAAAAACATGATAGAATTACAGATAAAATAAGAATTAAACCAAAAAGAGAATAAAATAATTTATTAAACATAAAACTCCATAGAAATAAAAAAATAATATTATTGGCAGGGGTGGAAGGAATCGAACCTTCCTCAGCGGTTTTGGAGACCGTTATACTACCGATGTACTACACCCCTATGAAAAATATTACTTAGATAGTTTAACATTATTTAAAATAAATATCAAGAGAATTTTTAAAAAATGTAGTTATATTTGCAAAAATATTATATAATATTAGTGTTACGGGGATGTATTTGGCATCGACAATAATTTAGAAGTATAAATGGCAAGTGGTGGATGTGCCTGGCCACCTAAAAAGGCACACAAAAAATAAACGCTGATAATAATCAAAAATTAGCTTACGCTGCTTAATTTTAGCGGCTCGCTTTATCTTTAATGCCTACGTTTTAGAATAAAGCGCAAAAATAGTGGGAAACGAAGTTATCTTTTGCTTTAGAAGATAAGGGGTATTTTATAAAGCTACTTTATAATTAGCTTGTTTGTTAGCGAATTTTAAAGGAATTTAAATAACAAAATAAACTTGTAGATGTTTATATGGAAAAGTTATTGGACAGGAGTTCGACTCTCCTCATCTCCACCAAAGGGAATAAACTTTAGGTTTATTCTTTTTTTATGAAATATGTCAATTACGATTAAACAATATATTTATTGCATAATGTAGGGACGTATTGAATACGCTCAAAATTATATAACAATTGACATAAAATACTTATTTTGTTATAATAAATATATTATATTAATAAAGGAGGTGTCCCAAATGCGGGACAAAATAGAAATAGGTTTTTATTTTCCAGATGAAACTGTACTTCATACTGAAGGTGTGGGACACAGTCTTGCGGCATATCGATATATAGACAAAATAGGTATGCGGTAAGAATATGAGAAAGCATTAGAGAAAAACGACAGGGTATACTCTGAAGAGGACTTTGTTCTTTTTAAAATGGGAGCTGTAAAAATTTATGCACAAAGAGGTAAAAAATATGCATATATGCCTCGAAGTCATAATTATTATATCTCTTCATTGAAAAAGAAATGTAAGGCACAGGGAATAATCATTTTATACTATAATTCAATGTTAGGTCCGCAGATAGATGATTTCTGTGGACAACATATAGTAAATGTTTATCCTAGGGGAATTAGCTATTCTCGAACTGTTGTAATCCACAATGGTATACTTCAGTATAATCCAGTTCATCCAGATGGAGACTAAATTTTATTTTTTTAGAGATCGTAATATATAATTATATGCGATCTCTCCTTCTTTTTTTAGAACAAAAATAGATTTATAAATACTTAATAAAGTATTGCATAAATTAATATTTAACTATATAATTATAAAAAAATAGGAGAGATATATGGAAGAAAATTTACTAATACCAAGTATTCAGGATGAAACAGAAGAAAAAGTAGAAAATTCTTTAAGGCCGAAAACATTAAGTGAATATATAGGACAAACAAAAGTAAAAGAAAATATGAAAATATATATAGAAGCAGCAAAAAAAAGAGGAGAACCATTAGACCATGTTTTATTATATGGACCTCCAGGGCTTGGAAAAACTACTTTGTCTAACATAATCGCAACAGAAATGAACTCTAATATTAGAATTACTTCTCGGACCAGCAATAGAAAAACCAGGAGATTTAGCAGCAATTCTTACAAATCTAAACGAAAATGATGTTTTATTCATAGATGAAATTCATAGGTTAAACAGAACAGTAGAAGAAATATTATATCCAGCATTAGAAGATTATTCATTAGATATAATTATAGGAAAAGGACCAAGTGCAAGGTCAATTAGAATTGATTTACCAAAGTTTACATTAATAGGTGCAACCACAAAAGCAGGTTCATTAACAACACCTCTAAGAGATAGATTTCGGAATTGTAAACAGATTAGAACTTTATACTCCAGAAGAATTAAACACAATAGTAAAACGTTCAGCAGAAATTATGAATATTAAAATTGATGAAAAAGGTTCATACGAAATTGCTTTACGTTCAAGGGGAACACCTAGAATTGCAAATAGATTATTAAAAAGAGTTAGAGATTATGCACTAGTTCTAGCAGATGGAAATGTTACTGAAGAAATAGCCAAAATTGCTTTAAATAAATTGGAAGTAGATGAATTAGGACTAGATGAAGTTGATAGAAAAATGTTAGAAACAATTATATTAAAATATGCTGGAGGACCGGTAGGATTAGATACATTAGCAGCAACTATAGGAGAAGAAACAGATACAATTGAAGATGTGTATGAACCATATTTGTTGCAAATTGGCTTCATCGCAAGAACTCCAAGAGGAAGAACTGTAACACCATTAGCATATAAACATTTAGGAATAGATTATAAATAATTTTTTAGGGGTATAACATATGAAGAAAATTAGAGAAAATGTCATATTGTTTATAATAATATTAATAATTATTGCACCAATAATATTAATTAGACCATTAGGAGATTTAGACGAAATATGGAATTATAACTTTGCTAAAAACATAGCAGAAGGAAAAATTCCATATAAAGATTTTAATATGGTAATAACACCGTTAGTTTCAATTTTATCTGCATTTGCACTAAGCATATTTGCAAATGAATTGTTAGTAATGAGATTTCTAGCAATACTGGTTGCAACATCAATCTTATATATGTCATATAAGGTGCTTAGGAAGCTAAATTTAGATGTAGAAAGAGGAATAATATGTACATTTGTTATAGGGTGTGTATTTAGAAATTATTTTTGTTTAGACTATAATTTTGTAATATTATTAATTACACTAACTATTATATATTTAGAATTAAGAAAAATGAGGCAAGAAGATGCTATTTATGTGTATGACATGAAATTGGATTTAGGTTTAGGATTCTTAGCAGGATTAGCAATTTGCTGTAAGCAAACAACAGGAGGTTTATTGGCCTTAACAGTTATACTATACAAATGCTTAATAATGACAAATTTAAAAAGAGTAAAGTTATTTTTAAAAATAGCAGGAACAAGATTTATGGGAATGATAATTCCTGTTATAATAATGCTCATGTATTTTTTAGTTACAGGTTCTTTTGAACAGTTTATTGACTATACATTTTTAGGAATAAAAACGTTTAGCAATTCAATACCAGTTACTTATTTAATTCAATATGGTACTATCCCAGCTAAATTTTTTGCAATCGTATTACCAATAACAGCTATTTATATGTTTTACGTAACAATAGCTAAAACTCCGAATAATCACTACAAAAGAAAATTATTTATTATGTTAGTGTATGGCATAATTTCACTATCAGTGGCACTTCCTATAACAGATACAATTCATTTCTTAATAGGGTCATTACCATTAATATTAGCATTTATGTATATTATATATGGAAATGTAAAAAAATTCCTTATGGAAAGAGAAAAACAAAAATCAATTTTGCCATTTTTTAATACTTTTTACTCAACAATTATCACAACAATAACAATACTATTGATATTATTTTCTGTAAAAAATATTATTAATTATCAAAATCAATGTGATAAAGGAGTAAAACATTTTAGATATATAATTAATGGACATCAACAAGCAATAGAGACAATAGATGATTATATTATAAAAAAGAAAAAAGAAAATAAAAATGTGTATATATTGGATGCTTCTGCTGCTTTATATATGATACCAATAAACGTATATAATAAAGATTATGATATGTTTATGAAGGGAAATTTCGGTGGCGAAGGTGAAGACGGACTAATAAATAGAATAAACAATGAAGAAAATGCTATATATTTATTATTAAATGACAATTATCAAAGGAATTGGCAAAATCCGGATAAGGTTCGCGGATATATATTGGATAATTACACAAAAACAGGAACAATTTTACAATTTGATATTTATGAATAAATTTTGGAGGGAACATGAAAACAATATTAAAATACATATTAATATATTTAGTTTTAATACTAATATGCTTTGGATCCTTATTTCTTACAAGCTTAATACCATCAAGTAGCATAAAAGAAAATGTTAGCCAGTCAGCAGATCTTTTAAAAACAGAAACAAATAGAAAAATTGTAAGTATCAGAGATAGAAAATATATGCTAGATAATTTTACAGATGCTCTAATGATAAATACTGCGTTTTCAATAGACAGTACAAAACCAGTAAATTCTTTTATACTAGCAAGAAAAAATTATATTCCTAATATTACACAAGTAGAGTATGGTGATGCTGGAGATGAATTAAAATCTGCGTCAAAATATGAAACTTTAGACCAAGTAGGAGAATTATATGATACAGTTAATTCAGATATAACAGAATCATTTGAACATGCAAGATACTGGCATGGTTACTTAATATTTTTAAGACCATTATTATTAATATTTGATATATTACAAATACGTATAATTTTAATAGTTTTATTTCATATATTAGCATTAACTTTATTAATATTATTATACAGAAAAATAAATAATCCATTTATAATAGCAATATGGGTTTTGGGATTAATAGCAGTAGATTATCAAATAGTTGGATATTCACTACAATGCGCGCCAATTTTTTTAGTAATGATGATAAGCTGTATAATTATCACATTATTTAAAGAAAAAATAAAAAATAATATTGGATTACTATTCTTTATTATTGGTGCAAGCACATCATTTTTTGATTTTTTAACAGCTCCAATAATTACATTAGGAATGCCCTTAATAGTTTATTTCTTAATTGTTAAAGAAGGAGAAAATAAAATTACAAGTAAAGAGACTTTTTTTATTATATTAAAAACTTCATTTACTTGGTTGCTTGGATATGTAGGAATCTGGGCATCAAAATGGATTATTACAGATATTTTATATGGAAGAGGAATTGTAAAGAATGCAATAACACAATTTATATATAGAAGTGGTGGAAAAGAAAATTTTACAATAAAAAATACTTTTCTTAGAAATTTCCACCTTACAGATGATATTACTGTTATTTTAATATTACTTTCTGTTATATATGTATTTATAAAAATGATATTATTAAAATATAAGAAAGAGAAAATTAAAATGAGTTTATCATCAAGTTTACCATATTTAATAATTGCAGCAATGCCAATTGCATGGTATATTGTACTAAGAAATCATTCGTATTTACATGCATATTTTACTTTTAGAACAGCGTTACCGTTGGTAATAGCTTTTCCAATTGCAATTGCAAAAGTAATAAAAAAAGAGAAGATAGTGTAAGGTAACTATGAAAATATAGAGACCAAAGGCAAGCACTGCACGCAAAGAAAAATCACTAAGAAATTAAAGGAGTAAAAAATGAAATTATTGTTGCATACATGTTGCGCACCTTGTAGCGTTTATTGCATAAAAGAATTAAGAAACGAAAATATAGAACCAACAATATACTGGTATAATCCTAATATACATCCATATATAGAATATAAAACTAGAAGGGACACATTGAAGGAATATACAAAAAGTATAGATATACACGCGATTTTTGAAGAAGATTATGGGCTAGATGAGTTTTGCAAGAATGTAATAAATAACTTAGAAAAAAGATGTGAGGAATACTGCTATATAAAAAGATTAGAGCAAACAGTAAAATTTGCAAAAGAAAATGAATATGATGCATTTTCAACTACATTACTTGTAAGTCCATATCAAAAGCATGAAGCTATTAAGCAAATATGCGAAAAATTAGCTGAAAAATATAATATAGAATTTTTATATAGAGATTTCAGAGTAGGATTTAGAGAAGGACAAACAGAAGCAAGAGAATTAGGATTGTATATGCAAAAATATTGTGGATGCATATTTTCAGAGGAAGATAGATATAATAAAAAAATTAAAGAGGATATAAATGAAACAATTAAATGCAAATTATGAATACATTAATATTGAAAATATTAGTAATTAACAATTGACATTTTTATGTAAAGTATAGTATAATAATAAATACATCACATTTGAAAGGGGTTTCCATTCATGAAAAACGCAATTTACTGGCAGGCACAGGACGAAAATTATGAAGAAGAACTTATCAGCGAATTCCCAGAAGAACTTTCAAAAGAAAGAAAAAGGGCTGAAAGAAGAAAAAAAACAGCATACAAAAAGCAGCGGCTCTATAGAAATTCTGTAGTAGCAACTAAAAATCTGGATAAAAGGATGGAAAAGGATGAGAACTGTAAAGTTCACTTGTTTGTAAGAAGACAGATAATCCTTGCTAAAAAAGTAAGCAAAATGGAAGCATAACCTTTACAAGAGCCTCGTTGAGGCTCTTGTTTTTTGAAAAAATCTTCATGAAATATATTTATTATTAGCTGTAGGCGGGCGTATGGTATACGCCCTATAATAATATATATAAATATTATTAATTTTATAGAAAAAAGAAAAAAACTATGATATAGTATAGCAATAAATGAAAAATTATTAATAGAATTTTTAATATATGCGAGGTTTAATAATGCAAAATAATATAGATATAAAAAGTAAGAAATTAGTAATTGGAATTTTAATATTTATAGTTTTATTACAAGTTGGTATTCGCATTTATGCAGGAACTCAAAAAGTGGCATACCACTGGGATGAGCCTTTGTCATATTCTTTAATAAATTATGATGCAATGCATGCTTCAGATAGAGTAGACTTTTTTGAAAAATGGAATAGTGGAAGAGCGTTTTTTGACGATTACTATCAAATAAATAAAGACGAAGTTTGGAATTGGAAACCAGTATATGAAAATCAAAAAAATGATGTTCATCCACCAATATATTACATATTACTAAGATGTGCAGCAACATTCACAATAGACGATTATTCGAAATGGACAGGAATCGGATTAAACATTGCAATTTCCATCGTTTCAACTATTGTAGTATATTTTATAGCAGAGGAATTAATTAAAAATAAACTTTGGGCATTACTTACATGTTTTGCAGTAACAACTTCAATAACTGCAGTAGAAACAACAATATTTATAAGAATGTATGAATTAGTAATGTTGAATTTTTTATTGTTAACATTGTGGTTTGTAAAGAATTATAATAAAGAAAGTTTGGATGATGATTCTTTAATATTATTTGTGTTATGCTTGATTACTGGCTTTTTAACTCAATATTATTATTTGATTTTTGCAGTTGGAATAACACTTACTATGATAATAAAATTGATAAAGCTTAAGAGAATAAAAGAATCTATTAAGTTGATAATATCCTCATTAATTGCAAGTGTAACAAGCATAATCTTATTTTCACCATGTATTAAGCATTTACTTTATTCAGACAGAGGTATGGAAGCAGCAAAGAATATTGAGAATTTTACAGACATATGGAATAAAATAGTAGAATATCTAAATTTAATAGCAGATCATACTTTTAATGTAAACCTTATGATAATAGATTTTGCTTTACTATTTTTCTTAGTAGTTTTTATTATAAAAAAAATTCATATAGAAAAAAGAATAGTATTATTATCAATAATAAGTGCTTTCTATGCTATAGTTATTGTAAAAATATCACCATATATAGAAATTAGGTATGTGTGTGCTATTTGTCCAATTCTAATAGTAATAGCTGTTTATTTATTGAAAGTATCTTTGGAAGCAATTTTAAAGGATAAAATTGCGCTATGTATAGGAATTGTAGTGCTTTTATTAATTTTTTTAATTTCTATACAAAGATATAATAAAACGATATACTCATTTTACGATGAAAAAGATGTAGTTGAAGCAATGAAAGGTAATACAATATTAGCTATACAACAAGGAGATAAGTTTTTTAACATTACACCAGAAGAGTATTCCATATTTTATGATTCAGACATGTTTTATTATATGTGGGATACAGATTCAGAAAGAATAATAAATGTATTAAATCAATTAAACAATAAATCTGAGTTATATGTTCTTCTACTACAAAGCGAACAAGAACAAATATATGTAGATAAAATATTAAATACAAAAATATATAATACAGTTGAAAATATAGGAAAGTTCAGATCCTTAAATGTATATAAATTTAAATAGGAGGTACTATTGAAAAATTTAGTTTTAATAGATGGAAATAGCATAATAAATAGAGCTTTTTATGGAATTATGGGAAATAAAATGCTTATGACAGAGGATCGGAACATATACAAATGCTGTTTATGGCTTTTTGGCAATTTTATTTAAAATATTAGATGATATAAAACCAGAATATTTAGCTATTGCATTTGATTTAAAAGCACCAACACACAGACATAAATTATATGATGGATATAAGGCAAATAGAAAAGGTATGCCAAATGAATTGGCTATGCAAATGCCTATTTTAAAAGAAGTGTTAACAGCAATGAATATTAAAATCATTGAAAAAGAAGGATATGAGGCGGATGATATTTTAGGAACTTTGGCTAAATGGGGAGAAAAGCAAAAACTAAGCGTTACAATCCTTACAGGAGACAGGGATTCTTTTCAATTAATTGAAGAAAACATCAAGGTTAGAATTCCACACACATCTATGGGAAAAACTACAACAGAAGATTATACAGTAGAAAAGGTTTTAGAAAAATACGGATTAGAGCCATTAGACTTAATTCAGGTTAAAGCATTACAAGGAGATGCTTCAGATAATATACCAGGAGTTCCAGGTATAGGAGAGAAAACAGCTTTAAGCATAATAAAGGAATACAAAACAGTAGATAATTTATATAAGAATTTAGAAGAAAATACAGATAATTTAAAAGGAAAAACCAGAGAAAAGTTTATAGAGAATAAGGAATTAGCATATCTTTCAAGAACATTAGGAACTATAGATATAAATGTACCATTAGGTATTTCTTTACAAGACGTTGAACAAAAAGAATGGAATGTAGAGCAAGTATTAGAAATGTTCAAAAAATTGAAATTCAATAGGTATATTGAAAGATTCTCACTAGTTTCTAATGAAACAAAGCAAGAGGATTTTGAATTAGAAAGTAAAAAAGTATCAAGTTCAGAAGAAATTATTAGGTTAAAAGAGAAAATTATAAATGATAAAAAAATGTTTTATTATCTAGATATTGAGCAATGTGATAATTTGTCTAACAGCATAATAAACAGAAAAATTAAAGGAATATACATTTATATAGAACAAGAAAATAAGGTTTATCTTGCTAATAATATTAATGAATTTAAAGAAATATTTGAAAATATAGAAATACTAAAATGTGGATATAAGCAGAAAGAAGAATATATACTATTTAATGAGTTAAATATAGAACCAAAAAACTTAATGTTTGATATTGCAGTAGCTGGATATGTATTAAATTCAACAATAAACAAGTATACAATAGAATATTTAAGTAGTACATATTTGAATTTTGATATTGATGAAAAAACGGTAAATAATTCAGAAACTAATAATAGTACTGAGCAAATTAGCTTATTTGAAAGCAATGATGAACAAGAAGAAAGTATTAGCTTTAAAAAATGCATATATGCTTATTTAATTAATAAATTATTTTATAAAATGAAAGAAGAATTAAAAAATAATAAAGAAGAAGAACTGTTTAATGACATAGAGATGCCATTAGTTGAAGTGCTAGCAAATATGCAAATTAATGGGATGTATGTAGATAAACAAGAATTAATGGATTATGGCAGAATTTTACAAGATAGACTATTAGAACTAACAAAAGAAATTTATGAACTAGCAGGAGAAGAGTTTAATATTAATTCAACAAAACAATTAGGAGAGCTATTATTTAAAAAACTTAAATTATCTGTTGTTAAGAAAAATAAAACTGGATATTCAACAGACGTTGATGTATTAGAAAAAATAAAAAATGAACATCCAATTATAGAAAAAATATTGGAATATAGGCAATTAGCAAAATTAAATTCTACATATGTAGAAGGACTTATTCCATGCATAAATAAATATACAAACAGAATTCATTCAAGTTTTCATCAAACTGTAACAGCAACAGGAAGAATAAGTTCAACTGATCCTAATTTGCAAAATATTCCAACAAGAATAGAATTAGGTAAAAAATTAAGAAAAATATTTAAAGCAGAGGGTAATAGTATATTTATAGATGCAGATTATTCACAAATAGAATTAAGAATATTAGCACATATTTCAAATGATGAAAATATGATACAAGCATTTAATAATAACGAAGACATACATAAACAAGCAGCTTCTAAGGTGTTTAATATACCACTAGAAGAGGTTACAAAAGAAGAAAGAAGTAAGGCAAAAGCAGTTAATTTCGGAATAGTATATGGAATAAGTGACTTTGGATTAGCAGAGCAAATAGGAGTATCTAGAAAACTAGCAAAACAGTATATAGAACAATATCTAGAAAAATATAATGGAATAAAAGAATTTATGAATAGCATTGTAGAAAAAACCAAAGAGCTAGGGTATGTAGAAACTTTATTTAATAGAAGAAGATATGTACCAGAGATTTCATCAAACAACTATATGGTAAGACAATTTGGTAATAGGGTTGCAATGAACACCCCAATTCAAGGAACTGCAGCAGATATCATGAAAATAGCTATGATTAAAGTATATAATGCTTTAAAAGAGAATAACTTAAAATCAAAATTAGTTTTGCAGGTACATGATGAATTATTAATAGAAACAAAGATAGAAGAAAAGGAAATTGTAAAAAAAATATTAAAAGAAAGTATGGAGAATGTTATAAAGCTTAGTGTACCACTTGTTTCAGAGTTAGAAGAAGGAAAAGACTGGTATGAAGCAAAATAGACAAAAGATTTTAGAGGAGAGTTTAGCTTGAAAAAATATATAAAGGCAATAGTAATTTTAGTAATAGCAATAATAGTTTTGTTTAAGTTTGTAAAAATACAAGATATTATTCTAAAAAACATATATCCAATTAAATATAGTGATTATGTAGAAAAATATTCAGAAAAATATGGAGTTGATAAATTTTTAGTTTATGCAATTATTAAAGGAGAAAGTAATTTTAATCCCAATAGTGAATCAAGTGTTGGAGCATACGGATTGATGCAAATAATGGAGGAGACAGCAAAAGAAACAGCTAAAAATATTGAATATAATTTTGAAAACAGAAATTGTTTATATGAACCAGAAATAAATATTATGTTAGGAACAAAATATTTTTCAGAATTGCTAAAAAGATATAATAATAACATTCATTTATCATTAATAGCATATAATGCAGGCATTGGAAATGTATCAAATTGGATTAAAGATGGAACAATAAGAGAAGATGGACAAGACATAGAAAATGTACCATTCAAGGAAACAAATAATTATGTAAGAAAAATTATAAGAGATTATGATATATATAAGGAATTATATAATTTATAAATTTAAATAAAAACAAGGAAATATCTTGTAAAATAAATAATAATCATTTAGAATAAATTATAAATGAAATATATCATAAACGATCCATCAAATCTCGTTGATGGTAATATATAACTTTGCAAATCATAGAGGCGTATTGTATACGCCAATAAGTAATATAATATAAGGAGGAATATGAAATGGCAGTTTTAGTTACAGGAGGAGCAGGATTTATAGGAAGTCATACTGCAGTAGAATTATTAAATAGTGGAAAGGATATTGTTATTATAGATAATTTTTCAAATAGCAAACCAGAAGCAATAGAAGCAATAAAGAAAATAACAGGAAAAGATTTTAAATTTTATAAAGAAGATTATTTAGATAGAAAAGCTTTGGAAAAAATATTTGAAGAAAATAAAATAGATTCTGTTATAAATTTTGCAGGGTTTAAAGCAGTTGGAGAATCCGTACAGAAACCTATTGAATATTATACAAATAATATATCAGGAGCATTAGTATTATTAGACACAATGAAAAAATATGGAGTAAAGAAATTTGTTTTTAGTTCATCAGCAACAGTATATGGTGACCCTGAAAGAATTCCAATTACAGAAGATTGCAAAATAGGTGGAACAACAAATCCATATGGAACAACAAAATTATTTATAGAGCAAATACTACAAGATGTTTACAAATCAGATAACACTTGGGACATAGCAATTTTAAGATATTTTAACCCAGTAGGTGCACATGAAAGTGGATTAATAGGAGAAGAACCACAAGGAATTCCAAATAATTTAATGCCATATGTAGCAAGAGTTGCAACAGGTACATTAAAAGAATTATCAGTATTTGGAA
>CAZTHC010000018.1:9664-21044 GCA_964613425.1 uncultured Lachnospiraceae bacterium | reverse complement strand
CATTAATGCTAATGTGCTACCACAAATACTTGCTTGTGATGTTGAACCATTTGAACTTAATACCTCTGAAACTACTCTTATTGTATATGGAAATTCTGCTTCTGAAGGAATTACTGGTTCTAATGCTCTTTCTGCTAATGCTCCATGTCCTATTTCTCGTCTACCCGGTCCACGAGAAGCTCTAGCTTCTCCAACGCTGTATGCTGGGAAATTGTAATGATGCATATATCTTTTACTTTCTTCTTCATCTACTCCATCTAATATTTGTTCTTCACTTGTCATTCCTAATGTTGCAATTGATAATACTTGAGTTTGTCCTCTTGTAAAAATTGCGCTACCGTGTGTTCTAGCTAAAACTCCAACTTCACAAGATAATGGTCTTATTTCATCTATAGCTCTTCCATCAACTCTTTTATGTTCTACATAGATCATTTCTCTTACACATTTTTTCTCTAATTTATATATACTATCTAAAATATCTTTTGTCTTTTCTGCTAAAACTTCTTCACCATATTTTTCTTTATAATACTCTTTTATGTCTTCTGTAATTTTATCTATTGCAGCATCTCTTACTTCTTTATCTACAGCTTGTACATCTTTATACATTCTGTCTTTAAAGTTTTTCTCTATTTCTTCAAATACTTCATGGTCTACTTCAAAAGATTTGTATTCAAATTTAGGTTTGCCTATTTCTGCTTTTATTTTTGAAATAAATTCACATATTTTTTTAATTTCTTCATGACCTTTTTTTATTGCGTCCAACATTATATCTTCTGGTATTTCATCTGCTCCTGCTTCTATCATTGCTATTTTTTCTATTGTTCCAGCAACAGTTAAATTTAATCTACTTTTTTCTTTTTGTTCTTTATTTGGATTTATTATTATTTGATTATCTACATATCCTACATTTACTGAACCTGTTGGTCCTCCAAAAGGTATATCTGAAATAGATAAAGCTGCTGAAGATCCGATCATTGCACAAACTTCTGGTGAATTGTCTTGGTCTACTGATAATACTAAACAATCAACGCATACATCATTTCTAAAATCTTTTGGAAATAATGGACGAATTGGTCTATCTATAACTCTTGATGTTAATATTGCTTTTTCAGAAGGTTTTCCTTCTCTTTTTTGGAAACTTCCTGGTATTTTACCAACAGCATATAATCTTTCTTGATAATCTACTGATAATGGAAAGAAGTCTATTCCTTCTTTTGGTTCCTTTGATGCTGTTACATTTACAAGTACAGCTGTGTCTCCGTATTTTACTAATGCACTTCCATTTGCTAAACCTGCTAATTTACCAGTTTCTATGGTAAGTGTTCTTCCTGCTAATTCCATTGAATAAGTTTTTAACATATATAATTCCTCCTATAAAATAAGAAACAAAGGGTCGACTAATGTCCACCCTCTGCATTGCTTTTATTTTCTTAAATTTAATTTTTCTACTATTTCTCTATATTTAGCTAAATCTTTTTTAGCTAAGTAGTTTAATAAGTTTCTTCTTTTACCAACCATTTGTAAAAGTCCACGTCTAGAATGGTTATCCTTTGTATGTACTTTTAAATGTTCTGTTAATTCATTAATTCTTTCTGTTAAAAGAGCTATTTGAACTTCTGAAGAACCAGTGTCATTTTCCTCTCTTTTATAAGTATTAATAATTTCTTGTTTTCTTTCCTTTGTCATAATAAATTCCTCCTATTTATAAATTTGCCTTAGTCTGAGAAAAAAGTCGGATATTCTCTTTTCTAAGAACTAGGTATTACTTTAACTTTTTTATTGTACTACATTTTTTTCCAATTTGCAATACATTCACATTAATTTTGTACAATTTATATATTATTTAATATGTTGCATTCTGTCTTGTTGAACTAAACACAGTACAATCAAAATATCTCATTCCATTAATATTATATCTCTTTTTAACAAGTTATTATTTATTATGCCTAATCCTATAAATTCATCTAGTTCATTATAAATTCTATATAGTCCGTTAATATTTTTATTTGTTAGCATTACGCCATTTAAAAATAGTTTAATATTTTTTTCATTTAGTTTTATTAGTGTATTATCTTTAAAAGCGTTTTCTATTGAAATTAACTTTTCGCTTACACATTTTTTATCTGCTTCTATTTCATCTATTGTTAATGCTTGTTCTATATTAAATTTATCTACTTGTGTTCTTGTTAAATTGCTCATATATCCAACTGTATCTAGTTTGTTTGCTATATCTTCGCATAAAGTTCTTATATATGTTCCTTTTGAACATCTTACCTCAAACTTTATCTTATTTTCGACAATTTCTAATAAATTTATACTGTAAATTTCTATTTCTCTTACTGGAATTTCTACTGTTTCTCCGTTTCTTGCATACTCATATAATTTTTTTCCATTTACTTTTATAGAAGAATATATTGGTGGTTTTTGAAATTGTTTTCCTAAAAATAATTGTAATTTTTCTTTTACATTTTCTGTTGTTAACAATTTTTTGTTTACTTCTTTTTTATTAATTGTTTCGCCTTCAACGTCTCCTGTGCTTTTTTGTTCTCCTAATGTAATCTCCGCTATATATTCTTTATCATGCTCCATTAAATATTTTGATACTTTTGTTGCTTTTCCAATCAAAAGAACTAGCACACCTGTTGCATTTGGATCTAATGTTCCTACATGTCCAATTTGTTTTATTTTTAATATACTTCTCATTTTTGAAATTACATCATGAGAAGTGTACCCTTTTGGTTTATTAATTATTAATATTCCATCCATTTTTGTTTTTATTTTTTCCTATCTTATATATTTTTTACATTCATTAATTAGTTTTGTTTTAACTTCTTCAATTGTTCCTAACATATTACATCCAGCGGCTCTTGTATGTCCTCCGCCGCCAAACATTAAACATATATCTGCTACATTAACATAGTCTGTTGAGCGAAGTGATGCTTTATATCCATTTTCTAATTCTCTTAAAAATATTGATACTTCTACTCCTTCAACATCTCTACCAATTTCAACTATTCCTTCATGTGCACCAGTTTCTGTTCCTAATTCTTCTTCATCTTTTTTGGTTATATATGTAAAAGCAATTTTACCATCTTCTAAAAATTCCACTCTGTTTGTTGCTAGTTTTCTTAATTCAAAGCTCTCTTTGCTTATAACTTGTAGAACTTTTCTATATACATCAGACACATTTACACCTTTATTTAATAGCCATGCAGCGAATTCAAATGTTTCTGCTGTTACCCCTTGGTATTTAAATCCTCCTGTATCTGTTATTATACCTGTTAAAAGGCATGTTCCTATTTCTTTTGTAATTTCTACACCAATAAACTCTAAAACTGTAACTAATATTTGTGTACATGCTGGTGCAACTGGATTTACAAAATTATAATCTCCAAACATAGTATTTAATCCATGATGATCTATGCTAATTTTAACATTAGCTGTTTCAAAATAATTAGATACTCCGTTTAACCTTTTCATATCAGCGCAATCTAGTGCTATTGCTAAATCATAGTTTTCGTCCTTACCTTCTTTTTTTATTTCGTTTGCTCCAGGCAAAAAATTATAGATACTTGAAAACTCTGGAATTATTACATCTACATTTTTCCCTAATTGTTTCAAGC
Source organism: uncultured Lachnospiraceae bacterium (assembly GCA_964613425.1). Lineage (GTDB taxonomy): Bacteria > Bacillota > Clostridia > TANB77 > CAG-508 > CAZTHC01. The sequence goes on along the minus strand of CAZTHC010000018.1, from coordinate 17,421 downwards.
TATTATACATTGCTAAACTACTTCCCATAGCATCTCCATCTGGGAATTCGTGTGTAAGTAGAACTATATCTTTGGCATTTCTTATTTCTTCAACAATCTTATCTAATGTCATATTATCTCTCCTATAAATTCATTAATTTTTAAGATATTCATCTGCTATATCTAAAAAGCTTCTTTTTTTAGGCTTTTCTGTCACTTCCACATTAGGTGTAATATTATTGCTTTTTGGTTCTATACTAGCTGCTACTTGTTTTATTTCTGTTTTTTCTGTTTGATATACTATTTCCTTTGCATATTTATGTTGGCTATTCTCATTCAATTTAGATACATCACTTTCTAAATCGCTTATTCCAATCTTTTTTGATTGAACCGCTTCTTCTATAATTGTTGGTATGGATTCCCTAATTGTTTTTACAGAAAGTCTTTCACAGCATGCTTTCAGAATTTTTATCACATTTTCTTCTGGTAAATTTTTTACATCCCCTAATATTCTGTATGTTATCTTTTCATTTATATCATTGTCTAATGTTGGTACAATAACTTTTCCTCTAAAAGATTTTGCATTATCATCCATATAAATTCATCTCCTATTATTTGTTTATATCTTTCAATATTGAATCTATTTTAGCGCCATATTCTATTGAATCATCAAGTACAAAAACTAATTCTGGTGTTATACGTAAATTAATTCTTTTAGCTATTTGTGTTTTTATAAAACCGGATGCCTGTTTTAGTCCTTCCAATGTTTCTTTATTATTCTTTGCATTTAATATACTAACATATACTTTTGCATACTTCAAGTCTGGTGTTATATTAACTCTTGTAACACTTATCATTCCTGTAACTTTTGAGTTTTTAACTTCGTAGTTAATTATATTACTAAGCTCTTTTTTTAATTCCTCATCTATTCGATTTATTCTATTATTTTTTCTTTGCATACACGCCTCCTTTTGTAAATTACTTTACCTGTTCCATTACATATGCTTCTATTATATCGCCTTCTACTAAGTCGTTGTAGTTTTCTATTTGAATACCACATTCATAACCTGTAGCAACTTCTTTTGCATCATCTTTAAATCTTTTTAATGATACTAATTTTCCTTCATGAACTACTACATTGTCTCTTAATACTCTTACTCCAGCATTTCTAGAAACTTTACCTGTTGTTACATAGCATCCAGCAATTGTTCCTACATTTGAAACTTTAAATGTTTGTCTAACTTCTGCATTTCCTATAACAACTTCTTTAAATACTGGGTCAAGCATACCCTTCATTGCTGCTTCTACATCTTCAATAGCTTTATAAATAATTGAATATGTTTTAATTTCGATTTCTTCTTTTTCGGCAATTTGTTTTGCCATTGTATCTGGTCTAACATTAAACGCAATTACTATAGCCTTTGAAACTTTTGCAAGTGTTACATCTGTTTCTGTAACAGCTCCAACATTTGCATGAATTACTTTAACTTTTACTTCTTCATTTGAAAGTTTTTCTAGTGCTTGTTTTACAGCTTCAACAGAACCTTGAACATCTGCTTTTACAATAATATTTAATTGTTTTAAATTTCCTTTTTCTATTTGACTAAACAAATCATCTAATGTAACCCTAAATGTTGCATTTAATAATTTATCTCTTTCTTGGCGTTTTCTTCTTTCAATTAAATGTTTTGCCATTTTTTCGTCTTTTACTTCATAGAAAGTTTCTCCTGCTTCTGGAACTTCTGTTAATCCTATTATTTCTACTGGTGTAGATGGACTTGCTTTTTTAACTGTTTGGCCTTTATCATTTGTCATGGCTCTTATTCTTCCTATTACAGAACCAACAACTACAGTATCTCCAACATCTAAAGTACCACGTTGAACAAGTACTGTTGCAATAGGACCTCTTGCTTTATCTAGTTTTGCTTCTATTACAGCTCCTTTTGCTTGTTTTTTAGGATTTACCTTTAATTCCAACATATCTGCCTGTAATAATACCATTTCTAATAATGTATCTATATTAATTCTCTTCTTAGCAGAAATCTCAACATATATTGTCTGTCCGCCCCATTCTTCTGGAACTAATTCATATTTCATTAATTCTTCTTTAATTTTTTGTGGATTTGCACCCTCTAAATCTATTTTATTAATTGCAACAATAATAGGAATTCCTGCTGCTTTTGCATGGTTAATAGCTTCTACTGTTTGTGGCATAACGCCATCATTTGCAGCAACAATCAATATAGCTATATCTGTTATTTGTGCGCCTCTAGCACGCATAGCCGTAAATGCCTCATGTCCTGGTGTATCTAAAAATGTTATTTTTCTTCCATTAATTTCTACTTTATAAGCTCCTATATGTTGTGTAATTCCACCTGCTTCACCTTCAATTACATTTGTTGACCTGATTGCATCCAAAAGTGATGTTTTACCGTGATCTACATGACCCATTACAACAACAACTGGTGGTCTAGCTATTAATTCTTCTTCTGAATCTTCACTATCATCAAATAATATATCTTCTTCAGTTACTATTTCTTTCTTAATTGCTGTTACCCCGAATTCACCTGCTATTAAAAATGCTGTATCAAAATCCACATCATTATTTATTGTTGCCATTATTCCGTATCCTAGTAATTTTTTTATAATTTCTCCACTAGTTTTTTTAAGTTCTGTAGCTAAATCTTTTACACTTATAGATTCCGGTATAGTAATTTCTGTTAATTGGAATATTTTTTGCTTTGTTCTTTCTTCGTCATTTTGCTGCATTTTCTTTTTATTTCTTTTTCCTCTTGCTGTTGTTAAATCATAATAATCTAACATAGAACCTTCATTAAACATATGAGAAAGTTTATCTTCTTGTTTTAGTCCTTTTAGTTTTCCTTCATCATAATCATTGTGTTTTTTTGTTTTAGTACCTTTTTTTACTGTTCTTTCTTCAAATTTACTATTGCTCTTTTGCTTATCTATTGCTTTATTTCCATATTCTCTTACATTTTCTTTTTCTACTATTTCTACTGACATAATATTCTTGATATTTTTCTCTAGCCCTTTTTCATCAAGAGGTCTTTTTTGAGCTCCAAAATTATTATTTCTGTTATTGAATTGACCATTTCCATTGTTATATGGTCTGTTTGAATTATTATATGGTCTATTTTCTCCATTCCTATTGAATTGTGGTCTATCTTGGCGATTGAATTGTCTATTGTCTCCGTTTTGATTATTATATGGTCTGTTTTGATTATTAAATTGCCTGTTTTCATTATATGGTCTGTTTTGATTATTAAATTGTCTGTTCTCATTATATGGTCTGTTATCGTTATTTCTATTATTAAATTGTGGTCTGTTAGCACCGTTATTTACTGTCTTATTTGAATTATTGTTTATCTTCTTTTCTTCTTGTACTATTTCCTTCTTTTGAACTGGAGTTTCACTTGGTTGGCTTTTATTTTCATCTTTTTTTCCAAACAATTCGCTTGCCGTAAGTGGTCTTGTAGGTTTATTTCTATAAACAATATTATAGTCTTTTTTTCTATCATTCTCTACAAACCCAATACTATTTTTTCTTTCTTGTTTGACTGCTTCCACTTTCTTAGCATTTTGTGCATCACTATTAATTATAACTTCTCTTCTTATAATTACTGGCGTATCATTTTTTTCTTTTACTTTCTTATCTACTTTAAATGCATCCTCAAGTTTTTTTGCTTCTGCTTCTTCTACTCCACTTAAATGTGTTTTTACCTCTAATCCTAATTCTATTGCCTTGTCTAACACATCTTTGCTATTTAAATTCAATTTTTTTGCTATTTCATGTATTTTTATTTTAGCCAATAGTTTCACCCCCATTAATTTTCTTTAATATTTCATTTGCAAAATTTATATTTCTAATACAAACAACTGCTTTATTCCTTTTTCCTATTGCATTACTAATAGCTTCCATGTTAGAAAATTCTACTAATTCAATATTAAATTTATTGCATATAAATTTAAATTCTTTTTTGGTATTTTCTGAAGCATCTGTCGCAACCAATAATAATTTCGCTTTTTTCTTTTTAATTGTTTCTATACATATATCTGTTCCGCTTACTAGACCGCCGCGATTTTGCAGCTAATCCGAAGAAGTCCTAAAACTTTATTTTCTTCTATCAATAATTACACCTCTTAAATTTTCATAAATATCGTCACTTATTATTTGTTCAAATTCTCTTTCAAGTTTTTTAGTTTTAATTGCTTTCTCCAAGCATTCTATATTATCACATATATATGCTCCTCTACCTGCTTGCTTTCCTGTTTTATCTATGCAAATTTGATTTTCCTTATTTCTTACAATTCTTATGAATTTGCTTTTTTCATTTTTTGAATTGCATCCTATACATGTTCTTTGTGGTATTTTTTTCATGTACATCACCTCTAAATTATTCTTCAACCTCTTCAGTTTCTTCTGATTCTTCTGTTTTTTCTCCTTGTGCTAAAATTTCTCTAAATTGTGTTTCACTTTTTATATCTATTTTCCAATTTGTTAATTTAGCTGCTAATCTAGCATTTTGCCCTGCTTTTCCTATTGCCAAAGATAATTGATCATCTGGAACAATTACTTGTGCAAATTTTTCTTCTTCCTTAGTATCTACTGCCATTACTTTTGCTGGTAAAAGTGCTGTAGCAATAAATGTAGCTGGTTCTTCGTCCCATTCAATTACATCTATTTTTTCGCCATGTAATTCATTTATTATATTTTGAATTCTTATTCCCTTTTGCCCAACACATGAACCTACTGGATCTATATCTGCGTTTGTTGAATAAACTGCAACTTTACTTCTGTTTCCTGCATCTCTAGATACACTTTTTATTTCTATTAATCCTTCATAAATTTCTGGTATTTCGAATTCAAATAATTTTCTTACAAAATCTTGGTTACTTCTTGAAATAATAACTTGTGGAATTCCTTTTACACCTTTTTCTACATCTACAACATATGCTCTTATTTTATCATTTACTCTATAATGTTCTGTAGGTATTTGTTCTTTTAATGGCATAATTCCTTCTAATTTTCCTAAATCTACAACTACTGTTCCGCCTTCTGCTTTTTGAATAATTCCAGAAACGATTTCACCTTTTCTATCATTATATTCTGTAAAAATCATATCTCTTTCAACTTCTCTTATTTTTTGAACGATAACTTGCTTAGCTGTCTGAGCTGCTATTCTTCCAAAATCCTTTGGTACTATTTCTATATCTACAGTATCGCCTATTTCAAGTTTTTTGTTTATCTTTTTAGCTTGTTCTTCACTAATTTCTAGTAAATCATCTTCAACTTCTTCTACTATATTTTTGACTGCATATACATCAATTCTTCCTGTTTTATCATCTATTATCACTTTAACATTTTCTGCAGCATCAAAATTTTTCTTATATGCTGTAACTAATGCTGCCTCTAAAGATTCTAATAAATATTCTTTTTTTATTCCTCTTTCATTTTCTAACTCCTCCATTGCTGTTATTAATTCTTTGTTATCAACTGATTTCATTTTTTAAATTCCTCCCTTTATTATATATTTTATTCCCAATTATATATAGTTTTAATTTGTGAAATATTTTTTCTTTCTATTGTTACATTTTCTAAAAAGATATTTTCGCTATCATATCCTTTTAAAATTCCAATATATTGTTTTTCCTTATTAATTGGCTTGTATAATTTAATTTCTATATTTTCTCCAATGTTTTCATCTAAATGTTTATCTTTTCTTAAAACTCTTTCTATACCAGGTGATGAAACTTCTAGGAAATACTGTTCTTTAATATAATTAGCTTCATCTAATATATCTGATATTGCATTGCTTACTTTTTCGCAATCTTCTAGACCTATTCCTGCTTCACTATCTATAAATACTCTTAGATAATAGTCTTTTCCTTCTTTGGCATATTCAATATCATAAATCTTATAATTTAAATCTTTTATAATATTAGTAAGAAGAGCTTCAACTTTTTCTTCAATATTAGCCATTTTACCTCCTCTGTTTAAAACTAAAGAGTGGGATTTGTTCCCACTCTTCTAGTAATTATTTATGTTGTAAGCTATTATACTATTTATTTTTGTACATTGCAAGGGTTTTGGAAAAATTTATACTTTATTTTATTAATAAAATTCTACTGAATATTCACATTTAAAATTTTCACCCGGTAATAATTTCAATATATTTTCTTTGTTCTCAAAAATTCCATCAGAATCCACTGCGTCCGCTGTATTAAACCATGGTTCTATACAAATAAAATTAGCTCCTGGTTTTGACCATATTGCTAAGTATGGAAAATCTGTAAAGTCAAATTCCAATAAGCATGTATTCTTCGTTTTTAATTTAACTTTATTAGATTCTATATTCTTCATTATTATAGCATCTTCATTAAAAATACTAACATCTAAATTTATTATTTTTCCATTATTTATTTTTTCTATTTTTCTATTTGATATTAATCCTTCATCTAATTTTTTATATTCTATGTTATTCTCTTCTTTTTCAAACTCTAAATAATAAGTTCCGTCTTGGATGTTTGCTACAAATGCTGGATGTCCACCTATTCCAAAATACATTATTTTATTGTCTTTATTTATAACTTCGTATTCTACCTTTAATTTATTTTCTATAACAGTGTAATTAACATATAATTCAAATTCAAATGGAAACTTTTTTAATGTTTCTTCATTACTTCTTAAAACATATACACATTCTGTCTCTGTTTTCTTCTTTACATCGAACATCATATCTCTTGCAAATCCATGTTGAGTCATTGAATACTTTTTATCATTTATAAATGTTTCATTATTTTTAATCTGTCCAACAATTGGGAACAATATCGGTGCATGACGTTTCCAAAATGCTTCACCATTATGTATTCTTTCTTCATTATTATATATTACACTAGTTAATTCTGCTCCAAGCGGATTAGTTTTAATTTTCATTTTAGCCTCACTATTTATTATATTTTTTGGGTTGTCAGAACGCCAATTACTGCGGTTTGCAATGTATTTTATATGTTTTTTCATGAGATGTTTCGACTTTACTTTATTTTGCTCAACATGACAATATTCAAACATATATGTTATTTACAGATTACTTAATACATTTTACAAAATGTTTATTTGCAAAAATAAAATATTAATGCCCCTACTATTGCTAATATAAATCCTATTATTTTCATTCCCAATGTTGCTTCATTTTGATCTCCAAAGCTAAACATTTTTTTAGTTATTGGTCGTGCATCAAATATTAATACTACACCAGCTGTTGCAACTAATAATGCAATTACTATTAAAAATATTTTCATAATTATTAATTCCTTTATTTTCTATTTTCTTTGATTATACTTAGTTTCAAGCTATATGTCAATTCTATTCTTGAATTTTTCATTAACCATATTTTTTAACAATCTATTCTTTTCTTTCTCAAGATTTACATCATCTTCTAATATTTTTATTGCGACACTTTGGACACCTTTTAAAATTTCCATATCTTCAAATAAGTTTGCTATTTTAAATTCTGGTATTCCATGTTGTTTTGTTCCAAAGAATTCCCCTGAACCACGTAATTCTAAATCTTTTTCTGATATAATAAATCCATCATTTGTTTCTGTCATTACCTTCATTCGTCTTTTTACTATATCTGAATTTCCTTTATATTTTAATATGCAAAAAGATTTATATTCTCCTCTTCCAACTCTTCCACGTAATTGATGTAATTGTGCAAGTCCAAATCTTTCTGCATTTTCTATTACCATAACACTTG
>CAZTHC010000018.1:5647-9564 GCA_964613425.1 uncultured Lachnospiraceae bacterium | reverse complement strand
TTGTTTTATTATGAAGTTATTTACTCTTTCATCCATTCCTTTTGTTACAGCAAATGTATCTATTACTTTTCTGTTTGGTGGTAATTCATCTATTATTGAAATATCTAAATCTCCATATAGTATTAGTGCTAAAGTCCTAGGTATAGGAGTTGCTGTCATTACCAATACATCTGGATTTTTGCCTTTCTCTGCAATTGTACCTCTTTGCCTTACTCCAAATCTATGTTGTTCATCTGTAATAACTAGTCCTAAATTCTTAAATACAACGTTTTCTTCTAAAATTGCATGTGTTCCTATTAATATATCTATTTCTCCATTTTGTAGTTTTTGCAAAATTTCTTCTTTTTTCTTTGCTGTAATACCACTTACTAATAGTTCACATTTTATATTAAATTTATTTAATATTTGAGTAAAACTTTCTAGATGTTGTGTCGCCAATATTGCGGTTGGTGCCATTATTGTTGCTTGATATCCACTTTTTACAGCCTTATATGCTGCAATCATTGCCACTACTGTTTTACCTGAACCTACATCTCCTTGTAGTAATCTATTCATTGGCTTAATATTTTCCATGTCTAAATCAATCTCTTCTAATACCCTTAATTGTGCTTTAGTTAACTTAAATGGCAATTCATTTATTATTGTAGACATTTTTATTTTTTTATCAAATATAATTCCATCTTTATCTATTTTATATTTACTTTTTAAGTTTAATAGTGCTAATTGCAAACTTAGTAATTCTTCGAAAACTAATCGTTTTCTGGCATTTTCAAAATCTTTAAAGTCTTTAGGAAAATGAATACTATTAATTGCATTATTTACTCCATATAAATTATACTCATTTATTAAATATTCTGGTAAAGTTTCTTCTAATTTATTGTTAATTTCATTTAGCCCATTCTCTATTATTTTTCTTAAAACATTTTGACTTAAATCATATGTTAATGGATATATTGGTATTATTTTTCCGAGTATTCTTATTAGTTGCTTCTTCGTCAAAAACTGGTGAAATAATATCTATTTTTCCAAATTTGTTTTTAACTTTCCCGAAGAATTTATACTTTTCGCCAAATTTAAACCTATTTTTTAGGTATGGTTGATTAAACCATGTAATTTGGCATGTTCCAGATTCATCTCTAACAATTAATTTATACATTTTTTTATTATATGATAATTTTATTTCACTCATTTTGGAAACAGTAATAGCCTCTATTAATGCTTCTTCACCATCTAATAATTCAGAAATATTTTTAGGTTTACTTCTATCCTCGTGTTCTCTTGGATAATATGTAATTAAATCTTTTAATGTAAAAATTCCTAACTTATTAAGTAAAGCAACCCTATTAGGACCAACTCCTTTTACATATTTAACATTATTATCTAATGTTTCCAAGCTATCACCTCTTTTTTTTGTAATTATATATTAAAACGTATTTATTTGCAATTACATATTTTGAAAGATTTTTTATGTTTTTTTCATTTTACTCTTGTTTTTTTTAATAACATATGTTAAACTTTAGGATAGTCATATTTAATAAACTTATAGGAGGTGTACTACTTATGGCAAGATGTGAAATTTGTGAAAAATCTATTAATTTTGGAAATAAACTTAGCATTACTCGTTCACATATAAGTAAAAGATCTACAAGAACTTGGAAGCCAAATTTAAGAACTATAAAAACTATGGTTAACGGAGAACCAAAAAGAGTTACTGTTTGTGCTAAATGTTTACGTTCTGGAAAAATTAAAAGAGCATAAAAAAAATAGGTGTAAACCTATTTTTTTTATTATATAAGGAAAACTTAATTTTCTATAAATGAATCAATAATAACTCTTCTTATGTATTAATCTCGTATTCCAAATATCAATTTAACAATTCCTCTTAAACATTTTGGAACTTTTTTAACAACTATTTTCATTTATACACGCTCCTTTCTGTTATACTAACAAGATAGCCAAGCTAATCCTACAGCTATTATAATTATACCTAATATAAATAACCAACCTGTAAATGGAAGTAATATAACTAGTAATATTCCAAGACCAAATCCAATTAAACAGACTGCTAAAGTTTTCTTTAAAAGATTACACATATATTACCTCCATAATAAATTTACTTAATACATAATATTCATTATTTATTAAAAAGTGTAAACTAATATTAATTTTAATAAAGGATTGATTCTATTGAATAAAAAAGATGTAATAACAATAATTGAAACATTAAAAGCAACATATACCGATGCAAAATGTAGCCTGAATTTTAATTCACCTTTTGAATTAGTTGTAAGTGTTATACTTTCAGCTCAATGTACAGACGCTCGAGTTAATATAATAACACCTAACATATTTTGCAATTATGCAACTCCAGAAGATTTTTCTAAAATAGATACAAATTTATTAGAAAATCTAATTCATTCTTGTGGTTTTTATAAAAGCAAAGCTAAAAACATTAAATTATGTGCTACAAAAATCGTAAAAGAGTTTAATGGAATAGTTCCTAGCACATTAGATGAATTGTTAGCTTTACCTGGTATTGGTAGAAAAAGCGCAAATGTTATAATGTTAGAAGCATTTAATAAACCTGTTGGAATTGCAGTAGACACCCATGCGAAGAGAATTTCTAATAGACTTGGTTTTTCTTCAGAAAGTAATCCTAATAAAATAGAACAAGATTTAATAGGACTAATTCCAAGTAAATATTTTAAAGATGTTAACCATTTATTTATGTGGCATGGTCGAAATATCTGTACAGCTCAAAATCCAAAATGTAATATTTGTCCAATTAAAAATTTATGTAATTTTTTTAATTAAATTTACACACACTATATGTATTCAATATATGTAGGGGTGTGTTTTTTTGACTAATATTAATTGTTCTGAAAACTGTATATATCAACAAGATGGTAAATGTACTTTAGATAAAATTTCTCCGCAAAATATAACTTTTTTATCAACTTGTTTATACTTAAAAAAAGTATAATTTATTTTGCATTTTTTCATATTAATAATTGACAAATATAATTTAAAGCTATATCATTACAAGGGATAAATTTTAATTATAGGAGGAGATTACTTATTATGAGTAAAAAAATTATTAAATCATTCATTTTATTTACTATTTTAATTCTTTTATGCACATCTTCATTTGCCACAGATACACTAACAACAGGTACAGATGCTGTTGTTAATAATGCTGTTTCTAATGAAAATTCTGCTGGAACAACTGGAACAAGTGAAACTGCAGCAGATATTTCTTATGGAGATGTATATAAATGTGAAGACGAAATTACAATTAATGGTACAATTGATGGTAACTTATTTTTATTAGGAAAAGTAGTTACTATTGAAGATGGTGCTTTAATTGGTGGTGATGTTTTTGTATGTGCTAGCACTGTAAACATTGGCAAAGCAGTTATATATGGTAATATTTTTGCATGTGCAAAAGATATTACTTTAAATGCTGAAACATATGACTTATATGCTGCATGTGAAAATTTAAACATTGAATACTATTCTTTATTCCACAGAGATGTAAAAGCTGCAGTTACAAAAACTGCTAAGCTAAACGGCGTTATACTTAAAAATGCAAATATATCTTGTGACGATATAAAAATAGAAAGTGATTGTTTAATTTATGAAAATTTAAATTATGAATCAAAAACAGAACTTACTGAAATTCCAGAAGGAACAATTCAAGGTGAAGTAAACTTCAATAAAACTGAAGTTGTAAACAAATCATTTGGTTCATTTGTTTTAAGTTATGGAATAAGCTTAATATCAATTTTAGCATATTCACTTTTAGTATGGTTTTTAATGAAAAAAGTCACACCAAAATTTGCTAATAAAATCAGCAACTTAACAATTCCTCAAATATTTATAGCTTTGGGAATTGGTGCTGCAACATTAATAGTTGT
>CAZTHC010000018.1:0-5547 GCA_964613425.1 uncultured Lachnospiraceae bacterium | reverse complement strand
ATTAATAGTTGTTCCACTTGTATCTTTATTACTATTAGCTAGCTATGTTGGAGTATATATAGATCTAGCATTACTTGCAATATATTTCTTAGTTATAAGTATTTCATTAATTAACTTTGTTATTGCAATAAGTAGTTTAATAAGATCAAAACTTCAAAAAGGAAAAGAAATTGTTTATATACTATTAGGAACTGTTTTAATGTTTGTATTAACAAATATTCCTTTTGTAGGATGGATATTTGCTATATTAGAAATATTAATTGGTTTAGGAATATTTACAATATCATTCTTTATAAAATCAAAAGAATAAAATCTGAAACAATAAAAATACAAAAAATAAAAAACATTGTAAAAACAATGTTTTTTATTTTTTTGTATTTTTTATTCAATACCATATTTCTTTTTAAATTTGTCTGCTCTACCACCTGTTGTATTTAATTTTAAGCTACCTGTCCAGTATGGATGACATTTAGAACATACGTCAACTTTTAAATCTGTTCTTGTAGATCCTACTTCTAATTCATTTCCACATGCACATGTTATTTTTGTTGTTTCATATTTTGGATGTATTCCTTCTTTCACTTTGATTCACCTCTTCCTACCTTTTATAAACAAATCTTAAATATGTTATCACATTTTTATTTTTTTTGCAACAATATTGTTTAATTATTTTTCATTTTGTACTGTTTTTACATAATCAGCTGTTTCTTCTAATTCTTTTTGAAGTGCTACTTTTCCAACAAGTTTTATAGTAATATTAAATAAACAAGCTACTATTAATATTAATAATCCAATTTTCTTCCAAATTTTAGCTATCATAATTACACCTCTTACATTTATTTAATATATTACATTATACTACTTTTATTATATTTGTCAAGGAAAGTATACTACCAATTATATCTCTTGGGCGTATATATATGCACCTACAATAAAATCTTCGTTTTTCCTATATACAATAAAAAGAAGTAAGCATACACTTACCTCTTTTATTTTATTACTTTACTATTCTGAAAATTCTTTTTCTACATTCAATGTCTTTCCTTTTTTACCTTTGAAAACTATAATAAGAACTACAATTACTATTATTGCTAGGATTATTGCCCCACCTATTATAAATGTCATTAAATTAATTTGTTCATATTCTAATTTTATTTCGTTTACTTGTCCTGGTTTTAATTCCCAAGTTAATACTTTTCCATCTTCTGAAATACTTGTTGCATTATTTGATACAGCCTTTGAAGGTAAATTAACTTTATAATTCATTTTCATTTGGTTAATGAACATATTCGCATATACTGCCATTGAATCATCTGATGAATCTTCTGATGTGTTCATGCTTAAATCAGTTAAATCTACACTAGTTGAAATTGAATATTTATTTGCAAATAATCCTTTTGTAACATTAAATTTTGACTCTGAGTCCTTCATATAATCAGCAAAAGTTTCCTTCATATCATACTCTTCTACTGTATTTAAATGTTTTGTAGCTTTAAATCCAAAAATTTCTTCATTAGAAACTTTTTCAACCTTATAGCCTTTTTCAGCTACTTCATTTTCCATATCTGAAAATCCCTCTTGATTAAAACTTTCTTCCAACTCGGCGTCTGTAACACCCATTGATTTAAAGAAGCTTCTACTATATCCAAAAACGTAACTAATATCTGCACTTCCGTCTGTATTAATTTTTAATTCGTAATCAACTGTCATACATCCTGTTAATGTTATTAACATTATGATTAACATTATTACTATTGCTATAGTTTTTTTCATATGTTATCCCCTTTCAAATTTTATTTAATTAAATATATCATTAAAATTTTCTATATGCAATATTTTTTTACAAATCCTCTAATATATCTTCAATTTTTGTCACTATTTTTGCACCTTGTTTTATTAATTCATTTGTTCCATTAGAATTTATACTATTTATATTCCCTGGTATCGCATAAACTTGTTTTCCCTGTTCTAACGCAAAATCTACAGTTATCAATGTTCCACTTTTTTCTTTTGCTTCTACAACTACTATACCATTTGAAATTCCACTAATTATTCTATTTCTAGCTGGAAAATTGTTTGGAACAGGTTTTTGTCCTATTACATATTCAGATATAATTACTCCTTGTGCATTTACTATTTCATTAAAAAGCTTTATATTTTCAGGCGGATATACTGTATCTAATCCACATCCTACGACAGCTATTGTTTTTCCTTTTTCTTTTAATGCTCCAATATGTGCATATGTATCTATTCCTCTTGCTAATCCACTTACAACATTAATAGTATTTTTTGATAATTCCTCTGCTATTCTTTGTGCACTTCTTTTTCCATATTCACTACATTGTCTACAACCTATTACTGCTATATTATTTTCATTTAAAATTTCTTTATTCCCTTTTAAATATAAAATAAGTGGCGGGTCATATATTTCCTTCAATTTGGCTGGATAATTTTTATCATATATGTTAATTAATTCAATTTTATTTTTATACATATATTCTAAATATTTTTCTAAATTTTTTCTATGTACTCCATTTAATATTTCATTTGCTAATTTTTCATTTATTCCACATTGCAATATCTGCATTTTATCTAAATTCCAAATATTTTCTGGTAATAAATACTGTTTTAACAATTTAAATTGATTAATTGGTCCTAAACCTGGTATTTTTGAGAGCCATACCCAATATTTAATATCTTCCATTTTTTCTCCTTTACTAAATATTAAATTGCCCCCATATATCTTACTAATTATTTTTTGCACTCTTAACGATATTATTCATTAACATTGCAATTGTCATTGGTCCTATTCCTCCTGGAACTGGTGTTATAAAAGATACTACATCTTTTATGTTTTCAAGATCTGCATCTCCACATAATTTTCCATTTTCGTCTCTGTTTATTCCAACATCTATAATTACGGCGTCTTTTTTAACCATTCCCTTTGTTACAAATTTTGGTTTTCCTATTGCACAAATAAGTATGTCTGCTTGCTTAGTTAATTCTTCTAAATTCTTTGTTTTTGAATGACATATTGTAACTGTTGCATTTTTATTTAGCAAACATTGTAACATTGGTTTTCCAACAATATTGCTTCTTCCTAAAATAACTGCATGTTTGCCTTCAATATCTATATTATAAGCTTCTAAAATTTTAATTACACCATATGGTGTACAAGAAACGAACGTATCTTGCCCTAGTACTAACTTTCCAACACTTATTGGATTAAATCCATCTACATCTTTTTTAGGACTGATTTCTCTAAAAGCTAAATTTATATCCAAACTTTTAGGTATTGGACTCTGTAATAAGATTCCATGAATATCTTCCCTATCATTCAATTTTCTTATTAAATCTAATAGCTCGTCCATACTGGTATTTTCATTTAATAAAAACTCTTCAAAACTTATTCCAACTTCCTCGCAAGCAATACTCTTATTTCTAACATATATTTTTGAGCTGCTATCTTCTCCTACCATAATAACTGCAAGTTTTGGATATATTCCATTTTCTTTTAGCTTGTCTACTTCATTTTTTAAATCTTGTCTAATTCTTAATGCTAAAGTTTTTCCATCCATCAATTGTGCCATTTTTTCCTCCTTCATATCTTTTAAACTTAATACCACATATATTTTATATTATACAAATTATTTTTACAATAGGTATTTCATTATTTGAATAGGTTGATTTATTCAATCAACCTATTTTTCATTTTACTAGCATCTTGGCTTACACAAAAAAAGTAAAATTAATCTAATTAATAATATTAATGCTAATATTATTAATATTGCAATAATAACTCCTAAAGTAAAGAAAGCTAATATTCCTAGAGCTGATTCCAATATAACTCCTAGGAAAAATGTTATTACAATTGCAACTATTACTAGAATTATATCTATACAACAAAATTTACCTTTTTTGCCTTTTGAACAGTTTTCGTATTGTTCCATTTCGTACACCTCCTATTTTATTTCAGGGTACACTATAATATATTCCAAAATTGTACATTTGTTGACATTTAATTTTATTAATATATAATCTATTTGGTGATTAATTTGAATTTAAAATTTACTGTTAAAGAAAATAATAAATACACAACATTGAAACAAATATTAAAACATGAGTTTAATATTTCTAATAGATTATTAATTAAATTAAAAAATTCCAAACAAATTCTGTTGAATGGTGTTTATTCACATATAAATTCTAAAATTCATCTAAACGATATAGTAGATGTTAATATTAGTTTTGAGGAAATATCTGAAAACATAGTTCCTATAGAAATGAATTTAGATATTCTTTATGAAGATGAATATTTGCTTATTGTTAATAAGTCATCCAATACTGCTATTCATCCTTCTCACTCTCACTTTGATGATAGCTTGTCTAATGGAGTGCAGTACTATTTTAATTCAATTAATTTAAAAAGAAAAATACGTCCTGTAAATAGGTTAGATAAAGATACTTCTCGGAATTGTTGTGTTTGCAAAAAATGAATACATTCAAGAATGTTTAATTAATGAAATGAAAAATAATTTGTTTTCAAAAGAATACATTGCTATTTTAAATGGATTATTGAAGGAAAAAAAAGGAACAATAAATTTAAATATCGCAAGAAAAGAAAATAGTATTATAGAAAGATGCATAGAACCTTCTGGTGAAACTGCAATTACTCATTTTGAGTTAATTAGAACAATAAATAGTCTATCTGTTGTAAAATTCAAATTAGAAACTGGTAGAACGCATCAAATTCGTGTACATTCGAAAGCTATTGGTTCACCAATACTAGGAGATTCACTTTATGGTAAAGAATCTGATTTGATTTCTAGACAAGCACTACATGCTTATAGAATAAAATTTATTCATCCAATCACTAAAACAAATTTAGAAATAACTGCGCCTATCCCAGAAGATATGAAAAAAATTTTAGATTTAAATATTATAGAGTAAGTCTATAAGCCGGGTTCTGTCTTGAACAGTCATTTATCTAGGATATATATTTCTATATACCTCAAGCCATCTAATTAGAAGACGACGAGCAGTCTTAACCTTCTACTTTAAAGATGTTGCTCCAGATGGGGTTTACACAGCTAGTATGTCACCATACTACTGGTGAGCTCTTGCCTCACCTTTTCATCCTTACCTAGAAACTAGGCGGTTATTTTCTGTTGCACTTTCCTTAAGGTCACCCTCACTGGGAGTTACCCAGCACCATTGCTCTATGGAGCCCGGACTTTCCTCATATACAACTTTGCAGTTTGTATCCGCGACTATCCAACTTACTCTTTATTCATTTTATATTTTTTTTTGCTAAAAGTCAATGTTTACACATTATTTAATACTTATTTGCATTTTTATTTAGTTTTTTACAAATACTAATTCTAGTTTTTTATTTTAAAGGAGTTCTTATGTTTAAAATATTAATTTTATTGGGTATTTGTATTTTTTCTTTAACCGGTTGTAATTCTAATAATTCTTCAAACTATAACGCCAATAGGCTTTCTACCACCCCTCAAGAAACCGAAATTGCTAAATTTTCAACTGAAA
>CAZTHC010000017.1:0-21150 GCA_964613425.1 uncultured Lachnospiraceae bacterium | reverse complement strand
CCAAGAGGAGTACCACAAATTGAAGTTACATTTGATATAGATGCAAATGGTATAGTTCACGTTTCAGCAAAAGATACAGCAACAGGAAATGAACAAAAAGTTTCTATAACAGCAAGTTCAAATTTAACAGATGAAGATATAGAAAAAGCTGTAAAAGATGCAGAAGCACATGCTACTGAAGACAAAAAGAAAAAAGAAGAAATTGAAGTTAAAAATAATGCTGAAAGTTTAGTATATAGTAGCCAAAAAACTTTAGATGAATTAGGAGACAAAATTAGTGGCGAAGAAAAATCTAAAGTAGAAACAGAAATAGATAATGTTAAAAAAGCTTTAGAAACAAATAATACAGAAACAATAAAAGCAGCTACAGAAAAATTAACAACAGTATTTTATGAGATTTCTGAAAAACTATACAAAGCAAATGCAGGTGCAGCAGGAACTGACCCAAATGCAGCACAAGGAGAAGCACAACCAAATGTAGATGAAAATGGAAATGTATATGATACAGATTATAAAGTAGAAGATAATGGAGAAAATAAGTAAAAGAGGTAAATTATGGCAGACCAAAAAAGAGATTATTATGAAGTCTTAGGTGTTGACAAAAATGTATCTGATGACGAATTGAAAAAAGCATATAGACAATTAGCAAAAAAATATCATCCAGATGCTAATCCAGATAACAAAAAGGAAGCCGAAGCTAAATTTAAAGAAGTATCAGAAGCATATGAAGTTTTATCTGATAAGCAAAAAAGAACTATGTATGACCAATTTGGACATAATGGACCACAAGGATTTGGAGGAGGAGCAGGAGGCGGATATTATTCTGCCTCTGGCTTTGACGGATTTAGTGGCTTCGATGATTTAGGTGATATATTTTCTTCATTCTTTGGTGGTGGCTTTGGAGGAAGAAATTCGAGACAAAGCAATGGACCTAGAAAAGGTGCAGATTTAAAATATTCAATGGATATAACTTTTGAAGAATCTTTCTTAGGAGTAGAAAAAGAAGTAAATATTAGCAGAGATGAAGAATGTTCAACTTGCCATGGTAATAAGTGTAAACCAGGAACTGGAACTCAAACATGCACAATGTGTAATGGAACTGGTCAAATAAGACAAACAGTAACAACAATTTTAGGACAAATGCAAACAACTAAAACTTGCTCAAATTGTGGTGGAGAAGGAAAAATAATTAAAGAACCTTGTCCAGACTGTAGAGGAAAAGGGAATGTTCGTAAAAGTGTAAAAATAAAAGTTAAAATACCAGCAGGAATTGATGATAATCAAACTGTTGTATTAAGAGGAGAAGGAGAACCTGGAACCAAAGGTGGACCTAAAGGAGATTTATATATAGTAGTACATATTAAAAGACATGCAATATATACAAGAAAAGCTGAACATGTACTATGTGAAATACCAATTACATTTACACAAGCAACATTAGGCGCAGAGCTAGAAATACCAATGGTAAATGGAACAGTAGAAAAATATAAAATTCCAGATGGAACACAAACAGGAACAAAATTCACAATTAGAGGAAAAGGATTCAAAAGTTTAAATGGAAACTGGAACGGTGATTTCATTTTTACAGTAATACTACAAACACCAAAAAAATTATCTTCTGAACAAAGAGATTTGTTAGAAAAATTAGCAAAAACAATGAATGAACAACCACCAGTTAAGAAAAGAGGAATATTTGGATAAAATGTTTATGAAATTATAGGAATTTGTAGGGGCGTATTGCATACGCCCTTTTGTATTTGACAAATATAGAGAGATTCTTCATTGATAGTGCGACGTAAGATAGGCTCAGAATGGCACATATGTTAATTGATATGTCATATTGAGCGAAACAAAGTGAAGCCGAAACATCTCATATATAATTTAAAAATAAGTTTTTTTATTGACACTAATTGCAAATATTGATAAAATCTTCTAATAAAGGAGAACTTGAAATGCCTAAATTTTTTGTAGATGAAAATCAATTAAATAACGATATAATTAGAATTACAGGAGACAATTTTAACCATATAAAAAATGTTCTAAGATGTAAATTAAATGATGAAATAGAAATATGCATAAATGAAATAAGTTATTTAACTAGTATAGCTGAAATTAATAAAGATGATATATTATGCAAAATAAAAGAAAAAATTAATGTTTCGAAGGAACCAAAAGTACATATTAATATAGTACAAGGGCTTCCAAAAGCAGATAAAATGGAATTAATTATTCAAAAATGCACAGAATTAGGTGTTAAAGAATTTACACCATTAGAATTAAAAAGGTGTATTGTAAAGTTAGATGAAAAAGATAAAAGTAAAAAGATTGAAAGATGGCAAAAAATTGCAGAAATCGCTTCTAAACAATGTGGTAGAGATTTAGTGCCTAAAGTTAATTCTGTATATAATATTAATAATTTATTTCAATTTTTAAAAGAATATGATATAATCCTAATAGCGTATGAAAACGAAAAAGAGAATTCTTTTAAAACAGAACTTGAAAAATTAGATAAAAATAAGAATTTGAAAATTGCAGTAATTATTGGCCCAGAAGGTGGATTTGAAGAGAGTGAAGTAAAAGAATTAAATGCAAATGGTGCAAAAATAATTAGTTTAGGAAAAAGAATATTAAGAACTGAAACAGTAGGATTTGCAACTACTAGCATTATTATGTACGAATTTAATGAACTTGGATAATTAGGGAGAAAGTATGAAAAATATAGTAGATAAAGTAGAAGACTTTGGATTAAAAATATTAGAAAAAATAGGTTTGAAAAAGGTAGCAAATTTATATAGAGAACATCAAGAAGGTATGAGATATTTGATATTTGGTGCTTTAGCAACAGTTGTAAATATTGCAACATATACAGCATGTGCATATTTAATATTTGGAAAATTCGAAGAAGTTTTAAGAGTTAATTTAAGTAATATTTTAGCAATTATAATATCTATACTTTTTGCATATATAACAAACAAATTGTATGTTTTTAACAGTAAAACAAATAACAGAAAAGAATTATTTTTTGAATTTGGTAAATTTGTAAGCTGTAGAGTTGTTACAGCTGTTATGGATATATTGTTAATGCAACTTACAGTTGTAATGTTATGCTGGAATGACATTTTAATGAAAATCCTAGTAAACATATTAGTTATTATTTTAAATTTTATATTTAGTAAATTAATAATTTTTAAAAAGGAAAAATAATAGTATAAATTTTGAATGGAGAATATTTATGAATGAAAATTTATTGAAAAATATTTATAAAGATAAAAAAGAAAAAAAGAGATTGCCACTTACTGTATTAAACGAAATAAATAAAAAGGCATTAAAAAATGTATTAATAGCAATCACAGTAGTTTGTTATTTTATATTTATTAACTTAGGATATTTTAATATCAAAAAAGATATTTTAATAACGGATTTAAATGTGTTTAGTATCTGTGCATTAGGCCTTACAATTTTCTTATTTGAAAGAGCTTATAAAAAAGATAGCGGTGAAATAGCTATTAATGGAATTGAATGTCTAGTTGTTGCAATTATTACATTGGGAATTCCATATGCATTTTTTTATACGAATGTAATTTATAAATATATGATATATAATATGGGATTAATTTTTTCTTTATATTATTCAATTAAAAATATAATTATTTATTTTAGAGAAAAGAAAAAATATTTAAATTCCTTAAGTGATATTAAGAATATTATAAAAAAAGAGAAAAAAGATGATAAGGTAGAAGATAAAGAAGAATTTACTAAAAAAAGTAAAAAAGTTGAAAAGACTATTAAAGAAGAAGTAATAGAAGAAAATATAATTGAAAAAAATGAAAAAGTTAAAAAGACACCAGCTAAAAAAAGTACACCAGCAAAATCCGCAGTAAAGAAGAATGGAACAACAAAAACTACAGAAAAGAAAGCAAATGCTAAGAAAGCCACAACTAAAAAGTCTACAACATCCGAAACAAAAAAAGTTGCAAATAAAAAAACTAATAAAACTGTTTAAGAAGGGAATAATAAAAAATGATAAAAAGTATGACAGGATTTGGAAGAGGAACATATTTAAATGAAAACAGAGAATATAGTATAGAGATAAAATCTGTTAATCATAAGTATTGTGATATTTCTATAAAAATGCCTAGAGCTATAAGCTATTTAGAAGAAAATATAAAAAAGCAAATTCAATCTGCAATATCTAGAGGAAAAGTAGATATATTTATTAATTTCAATAATAGTAGCGAAATAGGAAGAAATATTAAAATTAATACTGAAATTGCTAATTTATATATTAAAGAACTAAAAAAATTAGCAGCTAACACTAATATAATAGATAATGTAAATGTTATGGAAATTACTAAATTACCAGATGTTTTAAGTATAAAAAATGAAGAAGATGAAGATATTATTTGGAATGAACTAACTATTCCATTAAAAGAAGCATTAGATAATTTTATAAGTATGAGAACTATAGAAGGCGAAAAAATTAAAAGCGATTTGGAAAATAGAATAAATAACATTTCTAAAAAAGTTGAAGAAATTTCACGTTTTTCTACTGGACTTGTTGAAGATTATGTAGTAAAATTAAGAGAGCGAATAAAAGAACTAATAGATATTGAAAAAGTTGATGAAAACAGATTAGCACAAGAAGTTGTTATATATGCAGATAAATGTTCTGTACAAGAAGAAATTACAAGATTAAACAGTCACATTTCTCAATTTAAGACTTTAATAAATAGTAATCAAGCATGTGGAAAGAAAATAGACTTTTTACTACAAGAAATGAACAGAGAAACTAATACAATAGGCTCTAAGGCTAACAATTTAGAATTAACAAATTTTGTTATTGATATTAAAACAGAATTAGAAGATATAAGAGAACAAATACAAAATATCGAATAAAAAATGAAAGGATGTTTAATATGCAACTAATTAATATTGGATTTGGAAATATTGTTTCTGCAAATAGAATAATATCTATAGTTAGTCCAGAATCTGCACCAATTAAAAGAATGGTTCAAGAGGCAAAAGATTCAAAAATGGCTGTGGATGCTACATGTGGGAGACGTACAAGAGCTGTTATAATAATGGACTCAGGACATGTTATACTTTCAGCAGTTCAACCAGAAACTGTAGCTGGAAGATTAGAAAATGAAGAAGAAAAATAAGAAAGAGGGAATTTAAAATGATGGTAAAACCAACAGTTAAAGAATTATTAGAAAAGGTAGATAACAGATTTAGATTAGTTATTTTAACTTCAAAAAGAGCTAGACAGATAGTAAATGGAGATACTCCACTTACAAAAGTGAAAGAAGAATCACCAGTAACATTAGCTGCAAATGAAATTGCAGAAGGAAAGGTAAAGGAAGAAGAATGTTAGTAATATTATCTGGAGTAGCAGGAGCAGGGAAAGATACAATAAAAAAAGAATTAATTAAAAGAATGCCAAATGTAGAAACATTACCTTCATTTACAGATAGACCACCAAGAGAAGGCGATGTATCAGGAAAAACATATAATTTCGTATCAAAAGAAGAATTTGAAGAAATGATAAAAAATGGAGATTTATATGAATATTCAGTTCATCACAATCATTATTATGGAACTTCAAAGAAGCTTATAAATGAAAAAATAAGTAGTGGCAAAATAATTGTAAAAGATATAGAAGTGAATGGAACAGAGGCACTAACAGAAATTCTAAAAAAAGATGTAAAAATTGTTACAATTTTTCTAAGAGTTCCTAAAGAAGAACTAAGAAGAAGATTAGAAAACAGAGTAGATAAGCCAGATATAAAAGAAATTGAATTAAGACTTAATAGATTTGACTACGAAGAATCTAAAATAGGAATATATGATTATGTTATGAAAAACGATAACTTGGAAAAAACAGTTCAAGTAATAATGGCTATAATAGAAAATGAGTATAAACTTGAGATAGACGGATAAAATGTCCGTCTATTTAGGTATTTGAGGTAATTGATGGTAGCAGAGATAATTATTAATAGAGATGCAAAAAATATTAATAAAATATTTGATTATTTAGTCCCAAGAGAATTAGAGAAAATTATAAAAATAGGGGCTAGAGTTTTTGTGCCATTTGGTGCTTCAAAAAGAACAGAAGCTTTTGTTATAAATTTAAAAGAGAATTCTCAATTTGCAACAAAAAATATCATAAGCATAGAAGATTTCCTTTTAACAAACGAAAATATTAAACTTGCTAAATTAATGTCAAAAAGATATTCATCTAATTTTTCTGAATGCATAAAATTAATGTTACCACCGGGTACTACTACTAGAAACTTAGAAAATAGAATAAAAGATAAAACTCAAAATAAAATATATTTAACTAATGTTAAAAATGAGGATATTAACGAAAAACAAAAAGAAATATTAAATTTATTAAGAAAAAATGAAGGAATACAAGTAACAGATTTTTGTAAAAACGAAGGAATAACATTGGCAAGACTAAAAACCTTAGAGAAAAAGAATCTAATAACATTAGTTAGCGAAAAAATAGAAAGAAATCCATTTATACATAAGAATATTCAAAATGATAAGGCACTTAAGCTAACAAATGAACAGGAAGAGGCTTATAATTCTGTTTTAGCAAGTATTAATGAAAATACACATGAAGAATTTTTAATATATGGAATAACTGGTTCTGGAAAAACAGAAATTTATTTACAACTTATAGATAAAGTAATTAAAAATGGTAAAACTGCTATTATGTTGGTTCCAGAAATATCATTAACACCGCAAATGGTAGACAGGTTTTTAGCAAGATTTGGTGATATTGTGGCTGTTTTACATAGTAAATTATCAAATGGTGAAAGGTATGACCAATGGCTTAGGATTCGAGAAAATAAGGCAAAAATAATAATAGGGGCTAGATCCGCAATATTTGCACCAGTAAGTAATATTGGAATTATAATAATAGATGAAGAACATGATAGTTCTTATAAGTCTGAAACTACACCGAGGTATAATGTTAAGGAAATTGCTAAATATATTTGTAAGAGTGAAAAAATCCCATTAATACTGGGAAGTGCTACACCAGATATTAATACATTTTATAAAGCTCAAAATAGTAAAATTAAATTATTAAAATTAACGAAGAGAGCAAACAATTCTAATTTACCAGAAGTAAAAGTTGTTGATTTAAGAAAAGAATTAGCAATTGGAAATAAATCCATGATAAGTACAGAACTATATAATGAAATAGCAAAAAACATTAAAGAAAAAAATCAAACGATACTATTTCTAAACAGAAGAGGATATTCAACCTCTGTTATGTGTAGAGAATGTGGTTATACTGCTAAATGTAAGAACTGCAATATTACACTAACATACCATATGAACGAAAACATTTTAAAATGCCATTACTGTGGATATGAAACAAAGAACTTGAGTGTTTGCCCAGAGTGCAATAGTAGCAAAATAAAATATTTTGGAACTGGAACACAGAAATTAGAAACAGAAATTAAAAAATTATTTCCTCAGTCTACAACAATAAGAATGGATGTAGATACAGTAACAAAGAAAAATTCACATGAAGATATATTAAATAAATTTAAAGATGAGCAAATAGATATATTAATTCGGAACACAAATGGTTGTAAAAGGGCATCATTTTCCAAAAGTAACATTAGTTGGGGTAATTGCAGCAGAATCTAGCTTAAATATAGATGACTATAGAGCAAGTGAAAGAACTTTTCAAATACTTACACAAGTAGCTGGAAGGGCTGGAAGAGAAAATTTACCAGGAAAAGTAATAATACAAACATATAATCCAGATCACTTCAGTATTGAACAAGCCAAAGAACAAAATTACGAAAATTTCTATGAAACAGAGATATTACTAAGAAAACAATTGAAATATCCTCCATTTTGCGATATAATGCTTATCGGTGTTGTTTCACAAAATGAAGAGGCAGTTATTAAAGAAATAAATAGTTTATATATAAAGTTATCTAAATTGCAAAATGAAGACATCAAAGTATTTAAGCCAGCTCCATTTCCAATTTCGAAAATAAATAAAAAATATAGATGGAGAATAATAATTAAATGTAAATTAGACAACAATATATTAGAAAAAATAAATAGTATTATTAATTTAAACAATACAAAGAATACAGTAAAATATATAGACATAAATCCATATAATTTGAGCTAAAAATATACAGGCCCTGTGCCTGCCACAAATAAAATATATTGTAAATAATTCGCCAAATCTTGTCGGTGACAATATATAAATATTAGTGAATAGCGAAGATTGAATGGTGAATAGTGAATAGTTTCATTGTAGGGGTCGGCGTCCTCGACGACCCGCAGATAAATTTATTGTAAACAGTCCACCAAATAAATAAATAAAAATTGTAGGGACCTATTATATGTTCCCAGAAAATGAATGGAGGTAAATATGGCAATAAGAACAATTAGAGAAGCAGAAGATGCTATACTAAGAAAAAAATCAAAAGAAGTAGAAACAATAGATGAAAAAACTAATGAGCTAATTTCAGATATGCTAGAAACATTGTACAAATATAATGGAGTAGGACTAGCTGCAGTTCAAGTTGGCGTATTAAAAAGAATTGTTGTAATAGATATTTATGAAGAAGGTGTTCCTCCATTTGTTTTAATTAATCCAAAAATTATAAAAACTAAAGGAGAACAAACAATAGACGAAGGTTGCTTAAGCTTTCCAAATCAATTTGCAAAAATTGTAAGACCAGCAGAAGTTACAGTCGAAGCGTTAGATAGAAATGGAAAAAAAATAAAAATAACTGGAAAAGAATTACTTGCCCAAGCTCTAGTTCATGAAATAGATCATTTAGATGGAATATTGTTTGTAGACAAAATAATACCAGGAACATTGGAAACTGTAACCGTATAGAGGAGGAATATTAATGTTAAATATAGTATTTATGGGAACTCCGGATTTTGCGAAGGCTTCATTAGAAGCAATGTATAACGCAGGCCATAATATTTTGGCAGTTGTAACGAATATGGATAAACCAAAGGGTAGAGGAATGAAAATGGTTGCTTCACCTGTAAAGGAATATGCAGTAGAAAAAAAATTAAGAATATTTCAACCAGAAAAAATAAGAAACAATGCTGAATTTATAGAAGAAATTAAAAATTTAAATCCAGATATTATTGTGGTGGTTGCATATGGAAAAATTTTGCCAAAAGAAATTCTAGATATACCAAGATTAGGCTGCGTTAATGTTCATGGTTCTTTATTACCTAAATATAGAGGTGCAGCACCAATTCAGTGGGCTGTTATTAATGGAGAAGAAGAAACTGGCGTTACTACAATGTATATGGATATAGGAATGGACACCGGAGATATAATTTTGCAAGAAAAAACTAAAATTTTGGAAAATGAAACAACAGGTGAATTGTGGAATAGATTAGCTGAAATGGGAGCAAAATTATTAGTCGAAACGATTGATAAAATAGAAAAAAATACTGCACCAAGAATAAAGCAAGGTGAAGATTTTTCTGTAGCAAAAATGCTAAATAAAGAAATGTCAAAAATAGACTGGCAAAATCAAACAGCAAAAGAGATTAAAAACTTGGTTAGAGGTTTAAATCCAATAATGGGTGCATATACAATGTTTAATAATAGTAAAATAAAATTCTGGAAAGTAGATATTGTTAAAGTACCAGACTTTATAAATACATTTAATGAATATAAAGAATTTGAATATAGATTTTCAGATATCGAACCGGGAACAGTAGTATATGTTAGTGATAAATTTGGACTTTATATAAAGGCAAGAGATGAAATTATTTCTGTTTTAGAAATTCAAGGAGAAAATTCAAGAAAAATGAGTATTTTAGAATTTTTAAGAGGAAATAAAATAGAAGCAATAGATTCTTTTGAATAAAAATGTTGTAAATTTTATTATATATTGATATACTAATATCATAATTTGAAAATAATAAAGTTAATTAAGAAAAAACAAGGGCACGAGAATCATACGTCCCAAAAGAAAAAATATTTAGGAGGAATTTTTTATGGAAGAGAATAAAGAATTAGAAAAGATTGAAAATGTAGAGGAAATTAGTGTAGATGAAAATGGAATAAAAATATCTGATGATGTTGTTGCTGTAATTGCAGGAGTAGCTGTTTCAGAAGTGGCTGGAGTTGCTGATATGGCAGGAGGATTTGCAGGAGGAATTTCAGAAGTTTTAAGTGGTAAAAAGAATATGGCTAAAGGTATAAAAGTAGAAGTTGGAGAAAAAGAAACTAAAATAGATGTTAATATAATAGTTGAATATGGCACAAGAATACCAGATGTTGCTTATGAAATTCAAAACAGAGTAAAAAAGGCAGTAGAGAACATGACAGGATTAAAAGTATTAGAAGTAAATGTTAATGTTCAAGGTGTAAGTACAATTCCAGAAGTTCATGAAGAGAAAAATTTAGAAGACTAAAAGATAAAATAATTTTTATAAGGATTTTTATATCCAAGAAAGAGGTAAATTATGAAAACATTGGAAAAAATTGCATTAGTTTTATTTTCAAACATTATACTTATATTATCAATAATTATGTGTATATTAATATTTGGGTGGTTAGAATTAGATATAGTTACTGAAGTAATTGAAAAAGTACTAAATACAACATTATATACAAATATTTTACTAGGAATGTCAGTAGTATTCATACTTTTGGCAATTAAATGCATATTTTTTGATTCTAGTGCAAAAGAAAGAGCAAAAGAAAAATCTGGAATTTTATTAGAAAACGATAATGGTAAATTATTAATTTCAAAAGATACTTTAGAAAACTTAACAAATGGAGTAGTTAAATCTTTTAATAATGCAGAAAGTGTATTAAGTAAAGTTGTTTTAGGAACAGATAATTTAGTAAGAGTATATGTAACATTATTTGTTACACCAGATGTAGTAATAAAAGATTTATCAAATAATCTTCAAACAAAAATTAAAGAAACAATAAAGAATTCTTTAGATTTAGAAGTAAAAGAGGTAAATATTAAAATTAAAAATATAACTACTAAAAAAGAAGTAACACCTAATATAGCAGTAGTAACAGAAGAAAAAGAAATTAAAAATTAATGAGCAATAGCTCAAAATGGAGGTTCCTATGGATAATTTTAAAAGTTTTTTTAGCAGATATGCAGGCGCAATAATAGGAGGATTAATAGCTATTTTAATCTTATTTACAAGATTATATGAATTATTTATTTGTATAGCTATAATATTTATTGGCATATTTGTAGGAAATTATGTACAAAGGAATAAAGAAGTAGTAAAGGATAAATTAAAAAGATTTATAGATAAGATGTAATGGAGGAATAAATACATGAATAGAAGTGCAATGAGAGAATTTGCTTTTAAATTCTTATATGAAGTAGAATTTCAAAAAGATATAAGTAATGAACAAATTTCATTATTTGTAGAAAATAATGAAATAGATAATAAAGAGGCAGAAGAGTACATAATAGATGTAGTTAATGGAATAAATGCAAATAATGAAGAAATAATAAATGCTATTTCTAATAATTTAAAAGAAGATTGGAAAATAGAAAGAATTTCTAAAATAAATATAGCACTTCTAAAGTTAGCTATTTATGAAATAAAATTTAAAGAATTGCCATATAAAGTTGTTATAAATGAAGCAGTTGAATTGGCAAAAAAATATGGGGAAGATACATCACCAAATTTTATAAATGGAGTATTAGCAAGCGTAGTAAAAGAAAGTAATATTTAGTTTTATAGAAAAGGTGGTGCTAAATGAGACCCGAACCAATAACAGTATCTACTTTGAATAAATATATTAAAGATAAATTTGTAGAAGATGAATACTTAAATAATGTATACATAAAAGGTGAAATTTCAAATTTTAAACATCACTATACTGGACATATGTATTTTACTCTAAAAGATGAGGAATCATTAATAAAATGCGTAATGTTTAAAACAGCTACAGCAAATTTGAATTTTGTACCTAAAGATGGAATGAAGGTTTTAATTTTAGGTACTGTTTCAGTATTTGAAAGAGATGGAGTTTATCAAATATATTGTAAAGCAATGGAGGAAGACGGAATTGGCGTTTTATATAAACAGTTTGAAGAGCTGAAATTAAAACTAGAACGAAAAGGTTATTTCGCAGACGAACATAAAAAGAAAATACCATTTATGCCTAAAAGAATAGGTGTTTTAACTTCTAAAACAGGCTCTGTTATAAAAGATATAATTAATGTATCTACTCGTAGAAATCCAAATGTAAACATTATAATATTTCCAATACCGGTTCAAGGTGAAGGGGCATCAATTAAAATAGCACAAGCAATAGAGTATATGAATAATAACAAAATTGCAGATGTGTTAATTTTAGCTAGAGGCGGAGGAAGTTTAGAGGATTTATGGCCATTCAATGAAGAATGCGTTGCAGAAGCAATATATAATTCAGAATTACCAATAATTTCTGCAGTAGGACATGAAACAGATTTTACAATATCAGATTTTGTAGCAGACTTAAGAGCACCAACACCTTCAGCAGCGGCTGAATTAGTACAAGCAGATATATCTGAAATAAAAGAAAAATTAGTACTATATCAAAAAAGATATAAATTAGCACTATTAAAAACTTTGGAATATATGAAACTAAGATATGAAAAGTGTTTGCAGTCATCAGCATTTACAAATCCATTACAAAGAATTAACGATAAATATATTGAAGTAGATAATGTTACTAAAGAAATGCAAAAAATATATTTAAATAAAATACAAAATTATAAAATAAGTGCAATAGATTTAATTTCGAGATTAGATACACTAAGTCCTTTAAAAACTTTAACAAGAGGATATTGTGTTGTAAATAAACAACATACATATATAAAAAGTGCAAAGCAATTACAGGCACAAGATGAAATAACACTAACATTTACAGACGGAAAACTAGATGCAAAAATATTGTAGTAGAAGAGATTCTTCGAGAGTTAGATAAAGTAGCAAAGCTCAGAATGACACATAAAAATAATATGTCATGTTGAGCGGAGCAAAGCGTAGTCGAAACATCTCAAAAAGATATATTTTTATAAATCAAAGTAAAATTGGAGGTAATAATATGAGTAAAAAATTTAGAATAGGTTTTTTCTTGATTACAGCAGTTCTTGTAGGAGTAGTAATATACTTATCAATAGAACTATACAAAAAGGAGCCAAAACCAAAAAATGAATTGAGCAATAATTCTACATATAATACGAATACAGCAAAACAAAATACCACAGTTACAAATACAAGTGTATCTAATGAATTAACTAATAACATTATAGATAATAGTGTTGTTAACAATGCTATTTCAAATGAAGTTGTATCAAATGGAGCAATAGATGAAACAAAAGCAATAACAATAGTAAAGCAAAATTGGGGAGAAGATAATTCAGTATATTTTAGATGTGATGGAAAAACAAATTCTGGAAGATATATTATAAGTGTAAGAGATAGAAATACAACAAATGCTTTAAATTATTACGAAGTAGACCCAGAAACAGGAAACTTTGATATTAGATAAAATCTTATAGGAGGAATTCATTTGAAGGAAAAAGAAATTAGTTTTGAAGAAAACTTAAAGAATTTAGAAACTATAGTACAAGAATTAGAAAATGGTAATTTGAATTTAGAAGATTCTGTAAAGAAATTCGAAGAAGGAATTAAGATTTCTAAAAATTGCAATGAACTTTTAGAAAATGCTGAAAAGAAAATAAATATTTTAGTAAGTAAAAATGGACAATACGAGGAAGAAAGTTTTATTGCAGAAGAATTAATTTACAAAACATTACAATAAAAATATATAAAATTTGAAAAAAGCGCATTGATAAAAATTGAGTTAGAAACTCTTAAAAAATTTTATGGAAAGAGTTCAAGCTTGCCTTGGAAGGGTGCCATGGAATTTTTTTAGAGTTTCTGTGATAATTTTTTGAACGAGCATTTTTGAAAATTTTCATATATTTATATTGTTAAACATTCATTTATATTGTTAAAGATTTATATTATGAAATAATAAAGGGGAATTTAAATGGAAGACCTTATACAAATAATTACAAATAAATACATATATACACCATTACTTTTATGGCTTGCAATACAGACTTTTAAAGTTATATGGGATTTATTTAAAGAAAAAAAATTTAATTTTAAAAGAATTTTGGGTGCAGGAGGTATGCCAAGCTCACATTCAGCAGTTGTAACTTCTTTGTGTACACTTGTGGGTAAATATGAAGGATATAATTCAGCATTTTTTGCAATTTCACTAATATTTGCATTTATTGTAATGTATGATGCATGTGGAGTTAGAAGAGCTGCTGGTAAACAAGCCAAAATGTTAAACAAAATTGTTTCAACTCCAGGATTATCAAATATAGAAGTACAAGAACGATTAGTAGAAGTTTTGGGACATACACCGATACAAGTAGTTGTTGGAGCTTTAATAGGAATAATAGCCGGATTAATATTATAGGAGGTTTTTTATGCAGGATATAGAAATAGCAAGAAAAGTTAAATTAAATAACATATTAGATGTAACTAGCAAATTAGGTATAAATGAAGAAGATGTTGAATGTTATGGAAAATATAAAGCAAAAATTTCTAACAGTATTATGGAAAAACTACAAAATAAAGAAAATGGAAAATTAATATTAGTTACAGCAATTAACCCAACACCATTAGGAGAAGGAAAAACAACAATTTCTATTGGACTAGCAGATGGACTAAGAAAGATAAATAAAAAATCAATTCTTGCGTTAAGAGAACCTTCTTTAGGTCCAGTTTTTGGAATTAAAGGTGGCGCTACTGGAGGAGGATATGCTCAAGTTGCACCTATGGAGGACATAAATCTTCATTTTACAGGTGATATTCATGCAATTACTGCAGCGAATAATTTATTATCTGCTTTAATAGATAATCATATATATTTTGGAAACGAATTAGGCTTTGAAAAAGTAATTTGGAAAAGATGTTTAGATGTAAATGATAGACAATTAAGAGTAATTAATACTGGCTTATCTAATGAAAAGAATATTGTTCAAAGATTAGATGGTTTTGATATATCTGTTGCATCAGAAATAATGGCAATTTTTTGCTTAGCAAAAGATATTCACGATTTAAAAAATAGAATTGCTAACATTGTTATAGGATATAATAAAGAAGGAAAAGAAATAAAAGCTAAAGACTTGAAGGCAGAAGGAGCTTTAACTGTTTTATTAAAAGATGCAATAAATCCAAATATAGTACAAACATTAGAACATACACCAGCTTTAATACATGGTGGTCCATTTGCAAATATTGCACATGGATGTAATAGCATAATAGCTACAAAAATGGCATTAAAGTTAGCAGATTATACAGTAACAGAATGTGGATTTGGTGCAGACCTAGGTGCAGAGAAGTTTCTAGATATTAAAACTAGAATATTAGGTAAAAGTCCAGATGCAGTTGTATGTGTAGCTACTCTTAAGGCTTTAAAATACCATGGCGGTATGAAAATAGAAGATGTTAAAAATGAAAACATAGAATTCTTAGAAAGAGGATTGGGCAATTTAATGCAACATATAAAAAATATTAAGGATGAATTTGGATTAAATGTAATTGTTGCAATAAATAAATATGCTCATGATACAGAAACAGAAATTAAGTTTTTAGAAGAAAAATTGAAACAACAAAATATATCTATGAGCCTTGTAGAAGCATGGGGAAATGGTGGAGATGGTGCAAAAGATTTAGCACAAAAGGTTGTAGAATTATGTGAAAAAGATAATAACTTTAAACCAATATATAACTTAGATGAGCCAATAAAAGATAAAGTTTTAAAAGTTGCAAAGAAAATTTACGGAGCACAAGATGTAGAATTTTCAGAAGAAAGCTTAAAAAATATAGAAAAGATAGAAGAATTAGGTTATGGAAATTTACCTATTTGTATTGCAAAAACACAATATTCTTTTTCAGATGATGCAAAAAATTTAGAATGCATAGAGCCTTTTAATATACATGTTCAAGATGTAATACTAAAGACTGGAGCACAATTTGTTGTAGCTTTAGCAGGTAATATATTTACAATGCCAGGTTTACCTAAAAAACCAGCAGCAGAACAAATTGATATAAATGAAAATGATGAAATAATAG
The DNA here is from genome assembly GCA_964613425.1 of uncultured Lachnospiraceae bacterium. Classification (GTDB taxonomy): domain Bacteria; phylum Bacillota; class Clostridia; order TANB77; family CAG-508; genus CAZTHC01. The sequence goes on along the minus strand of CAZTHC010000017.1, from coordinate 5,001 downwards.
GAATTTTTTAAATTTGTATATAATCACCAAATTTGGAGAAAATATTTTTAAATATTTTACCTTATAAGGTGGTTTTTTTATGGAAAAAGGATTATTTAGAATACGAACTATAATATCAGTTTTAATGATATTTCTTATACTATTTTTTGTAAGTTATAATGTGTTTTTTAGAGAAGACATAAATATATCATATGCTTTATCAAAATATGGTTCTACAGGTCAAGAGGTTACTACAATACAAACAAAATTAAAGCGTTGGGGATATTATAATGGGAATATAGATGGTATATATGGAAGTAAAACTGTTGCTGCCGTAAAATGGTTTCAGTCTAAAAATGGTTTGACAGTTGATGGAATTGCAGGGCCGAAAACATTAGCAGCAATGGGAATATACACAAATGCTACAAGTGGCACATCTGTAAATAATTCAGATTTAAACTTATTAGCACGATTAGTTTATGCAGAAGCTAGAGGAGAAAGCTATACTGGACAAGTTGCAGTAGCTTCTGTTGTATTAAATAGAGTAAAAAATCCGTCATTTCCTAATTCTGTTGCAGGAGTAATATATCAGCCAGGAGCGTTCAGTGTTGTAAGTGATGGCCAAATAAATTTAGCACCAAATGCTACAGCAAAAAAGGCTGCACAAGATGCTATGAATGGTTGGGACCCTTCTTATGGAGCTATATATTATTTCAATCCCAATACAGCAAAAAGTGCGTGGATATGGTCTAGACCATTAACCGTTGTAATAGGAAATCATAGGTTTTGTAAATAAATATATATAACCTTGTATTTTTAATTTATTAGTGATATTATTTTTAAAACAGATAAATTCTAAAGAACTTATGAAAAAATTGTAGGAGGAAAATCAATGATAGATACACATGAAGCAATAAGAGATACGGAAACATTTGATAAGGTTTTTCAAAGAGTAAAGCAAGCTCAAGAAAAATTTTCAAAATATACACAAGAACAAGTTGATGAGATATTTAAAGCTGCAGCAATTGCAGCAAATAAAAAGAGAATTTCACTTGCACAATTAGCTGTTAGTGAAACTGGAATGGGCTTAGTAGAAGATAAAGTTATTAAAAATCATTATGCTAGTGAATATATATATAATAAATATAAAAATGAAAAAACTTGTGGAGTAATTGAAGAAGATGAAACTGGAGGAATGAAAAAGATAGCAGAGCCAATAGGCGTAATTGCAGCTGTAATTCCAACAACAAATCCAACGTCAACAGCAATTTTTAAAACATTAATTGCTTTAAAAACAAGAAATGGAATAATTATAAGCCCTCATCCGAGAGCTAAAAACAGTACAATTGAAGCAGCTAAGGTAGTATTAGAAGCTGCAGTTGCAGCAGGAGCACCAGAAGATATTATAGCTTGGATAGATGCGCCATCTTTAGAACTTACAAATTTACTAATGCAATCTGCTGATATAATTCTTGCAACTGGTGGACCAGGAATGGTTAAATCTGCATATTCAAGTGGTAAGCCAGCAATAGGCGTTGGACCAGGAAATACACCATCAATTATAGATGAAAGTGCAAATATAGTATTAGCAGTTAGTTCGATAATACATTCAAAAACATTTGATAATGGAATGATTTGTGCATCAGAACAGTCTGTAATAGTATTGAATGAAATTTATGAAGCTGTTAAAAACGAATTTATAAAAAGAGGATGTTATATATTAAATACTGAAGAAACAGATAAAGTAAGAAAAACAATGTTTATAAATGGAGCATTAAATGCAAAAATAGTAGGTCAAAGTGCGTATACAATAGCTAAACTTGCAGGATTTGAAGTACCACAAAACACAAAAATTTTAATTGGTGAAGTAGAAATTGTTGAATTATCTGAAGAATTTGCACATGAAAAATTGTCACCAGTTCTTGCAATGTATAGAGCTAGTAATTTTGATGAAGCAATAAGTAAAGCATATAGTTTAATAAGAGATGGAGGATTAGGACATACTTCTTCTTTATATATAGATACTAATACTCAAAAAGATAAAATAGAAAAATTCTATGATGCAATGAAAACTTCTAGAATTGTAATAAACACGCCAGCAGCACAGGGAGGTATTGGTGACATTTATAATTTTAGATTAACACCATCCTTAACATTAGGTTGTGGTTCTTGGGGAGGCAATTCAGTTTCTGAAAATATAGGAATAAGAAATTTATTAAATACAAAAGTAGTCGTAGAAAGGAGAGAAAATATGCTTTGGTTTAGAACACCTGAAAAGGTATATGTTAAAAGAGGTTGCTTACAAGTAGCACTAGATGAATTAGGGAGTGTATTAGATAAGAAGAGAGCTTTTATTGTAACAGATACATTTTTATTTGAAACAGGTTTTACAAGAGGAATAACAGATAAATTGGAAGAAATGGGAATAATATATGAAATATTTTCTAATGTTTCACCAGATCCAACACTTGCTTCTGCAAAAGAAGGTGCAAAAATGATGGAAAGCTTTAAACCAGATTGCATAATAGCACTTGGTGGTGGTTCTGCAATGGATGCAGCAAAAATTATGTGGGTTTTATATGAACATCCAGAAGTAGATTTTATGGATATGGCAATGAGATTTATGGATATAAGGAAAAGAATTTATACATTTCCTAAAATGGGAGAAAAGGCATATTTTATAGCTATTCCAACTTCTGCTGGAACAGGTTCAGAGGTCACACCATTTGCAGTAATTACAGATGAAGAAACAGAAACAAAATATCCATTAGCAGATTATGAATTATTACCTAATATGGCAATAGTTGATAGTAATATGATGATGAATGCACCAAAAGGATTAACTTCAGCTTCTGGAATTGATGCAGTAATTCATGATTTAGAAGCATATGCTTCTATGATGGCTACACCATATACAGATGGATTAGCAAAAGAATCTTTAAAAATTATATTTGAATATTTACCTAGAGCTTATGAAAATGGTGGTAATGACCCAGAAGCAAGAGAACAAATGGCAAACGCTGCAACAATGGCTGGTATGGCTTTTGCAAATGCATTTTTAGGAGTATGTCATTCAATGGCACATAAATTAGGAGCGTTTCATCATATTCCACATGGAATTGCAAATGCTTTGCTTATAAACGAAGTTTTAAAATTTAATAGCAGTGAAGTTCCAACTAAAATGGGAACATTTCCACAATATGACCATCCACATACATTAAGAAGATATGCAGAAATTGCAGAAAGTTTAAATTTAGGTGGAAACACAGATGAAGAAAAATTGAACAATTTGATTAATGCAATAAATGAATTAAAAGCAAAGATAGGAATTAAAAATACAATAAGAGAATATGGAGTAGAAGAACAAGACTTTTTAAATAGGTTAGACGAAATGACAGAACAAGCTTTTGACGATCAATGTACTGGTGCAAACCCAAGATATCCATTAATAAGTGAAATAAAAGATATGTATTTAAGAGCATATTATGGAGGTGAACAATAATGGAATATAATTTAAATAATGTAATTGCTGAAAGACCAACTAAAACTGTGTATACAGATAATAACAAAACAATAAAATTATTCAACTCAGATTATTCAAAAGCAAACATATTAAACGAAGCGCTAAACCAAGCTAGAGTTGAAGAAGGTACAGATTTAAACATTCCAAAATTGGAGCAAGTAACAAAAATAAATGACCAATGGGCATTAGTTTTGGAGTATGCAGAAGGAACTCCTTTAGATGTATTAATGCAAGAATATCCAGAAAAAGAAGATGAATATTTAAAGTTTTTTGTAGATATTCAAATAAAAATTTTATCAAAAAAAGTTCCATTACTTAGTTCAATAAAGGATAAATTTAAAAGAAAACTAAATGAGTGTACAAACATTGAAGAAAATACAAGATATGAATTATTGCAAAGATTAGATGGAATGAAAAACCATACAAAACTATGCCATGGGGATTTTAACCCAAGTAATATTATTGTAAATGAAAATGGTGAGTACAATATAATAGACTGGGCTCATGCAACACAAGGTAATGCATCTGCAGATGCTGCAAGAACATTCTTAATATTTTCAATGCAACGAAAAGCTGGATTAGCAGAAAAATATTTGAATTTATTTTCAAAAGAAAGTGGTATTCCAAAAGGAAATATACAAAGATGGTTACCAATAGTTGCTGCAACACAAATGACAAAAGAAAAAGAAGAAGAACAAGAATTTTTGAAAAGATGGATAGATATAGTAGATTATCAATAGTAAGATAAAACAAAATGTTTTACAAAATATAAACATTATGCTATAATAACACATATTACAATACAAAATAAGGGAGGAATTATAATGTCAGGACATAGCAAATGGCATAATATAGCTGCAAAAAAAGGAAAAGCAGATGCAGCAAGAGGAAAAGTATTTACAAAATTAGGTAGAGAAATATTAATGGCAGTTAAAGAAGGTGGACCAGATACAGTAGGAAATTCAAAATTAAGGGATGTTGTTGCAAAAGCAAAAGCAAATAATATGCCAAATGATACAATTGCAAATGCAATTAAAAGAGCTGCTGGAGCTGGAAACAACGAAAGTTATGAAGAAGTTACATATGAAGGTTATGGGCCAAATGGAGTTGCAATAATTGTTGAAGGTTCAACAGATAATAGAAATAGAACAGCAGCAGATGTTAGACATATATTTGATAAATTTGGTGGAAACCTTGGAACAACAGGTTGCGTTTCATACATGTTTGATAAAAAAGGTGTTATTGTTATAGAAAAAAGTGTTACAAATTTATCAGAAGATGATTTAATGTTAATGGCAATAGATGCTGGAGCAGAAAACTTTGAAGCTGACGAAGATTGTTATGAAATAACAACAGCACCAGAAGATTTTTCAAAAGTTAGAGAAGAATTAGAAAAGAACGGTTTAATATTTGCAGAAGCAGAAGTTCAATTAATTCCAACTACATATGTAAGCCTTGATGATGAAGGTTCAAGAAAAATGGGATTATTAATTGAAAAA
>CAZTHC010000016.1:0-21501 GCA_964613425.1 uncultured Lachnospiraceae bacterium | reverse complement strand
TGGTGGGCAGGGATGGATTCGAACCATCGTACTCGTATGAGAACAGATTTACAGTCTGCCGCCTTTAGCCACTCGGCCACCTACCCATAATATTTAGTTTTTAAATGAAAAAGTGAATATTATACGTATTCACTCTTTTTTTAAAATGGTGCGCCCTCAAGGATTCGAACCTTGGACCAACCGGTTATGAGCCGGTTGCTCTGACCAACTGAGCTAAGGGCGCATTTCTTAATGCGAGATTAAGTATAATATATTTTTTTATGCATGTCAACACTTTTTATTATTTTTTTACAATTTTTTAGAAGGGTAAGTCCTAAGAGCTTACCCTTCTATATAATAAACTTTGGTATTACGAATTTTCTCCTCTTCCTTCTGGAAGTGCTGGTATTTCTAATACAACTTTTATTTTCATTACATATCTTATTGCTCTTATTATCTTTGTATTTTTAAATCTTTGCCATAATGAAGGTTTAACTTCAAATCTAGTTTGTTCAATATATTCATCTTTTACTTCTTGAACAGCAGTTACATTTTCTACTACTTCTTCTATAGGTTGTGGTATTCCTTTTAATGCTTCTGCTACTTCTATTCCTATATAGCTTAATGCTTTAGATTTATCTTCTATTCTTTCCATATCTATTTCTACATGTAAGTTAGTTTCAAGATTATTTACTCTAGCATTAATTAGTTTTACAGCATCTTGATAATTTTCAGATTTTTTACTTCTACATCTTCCTATTAAAGATAATGTTTCTATTATATCCTCTGAAAATTCTTCTGATAATTGTTTTACGCTATCTTTCCAGTCTTTTTCTTTTCCTTCAACCTTTGCTAATATTTCTTTTAGTTGATTAGCAGAAGAAATATTCTTTTCTCTTTGTCTAATTAACTCTTCAATTTGTTTTGTATTAATTTCAAATTGATTTGTTGCGTACTCTACTAACCCGTAAGCTGCTTTATATACGCTTGCTGGGAAATTCTTTTTCTTTGGATATTCTATTAAATATGTTTTTATTGAATCTATTAAATCTTTAAAATATGTATCATCCTCTAATTGTACTATTTGTTTCTTGCTATTTGGATTAATTAATTTTTCAACCTTATCAATATTTGACAAAATCTTTTCTTCCGTAATTACCATTTTTACGTTTACTATGCCTGATTTTCTGAATAGTGACACGTAAACCAACCCTCCTTTGTCCTATGTATTTTATGTATAATATACATTTATTATACATTTTTTTTTATAAAACTACAATAGGATTTCTCAAATTTCATTTTTCGTTTCTGTTACAATTCTATTACAACTTTATTACAAAAGTCAAGTACTTTTGACAATTTATTTCCCTAAGATTTTTGCTATTTCCTCATGTCTTTTTACCTTCTGTGTTGTAGTCTTAATTAACTCTTCTTTTGTTACTTCAATTTCTTTAATATATTTATAAGTTGGCATTGTTTTATTTATTGTTTTTATTTGTTCCCAAACAAATTCTTTGATTTTTTCGTTATCATTAATATCTGTTTTTTCTGCCATCTTTGTTTCGTCATAAACAATTTTAGCACATAATTTCAAATCAATTTCATCATCTGGTTGTGGTTTTCCATATACAATTGACTCTTTTATTCCTTCTAATTTATTTATATAATTTTCTAATTCTTCAGGATATACATTTTTTCCATTTTTCAATACTATTACATTTTTCATTCTTCCACAGATAAAAATGTATCCGCTATTATCTATATATCCTAAATCCCCTGTATGAAACCATCCTTCATCATCTATTACACTTTTTGTTGCTTCTTCATTATTGTAATAACCAATCATTACGGTTGGTCCCTTTACAACTAACTCTCCTATTCCTTTTTCATTTTGATCTACTATTTTCACTTCTAAGCTTGGAAACGCTTTTCCTATTGAACCAATTTTTCTAAATTTATCATCTTCTGCTGCAATAACTGGTGAAGTCTCTGTTAATCCATATCCTTGGTATAGATTAAATCCTAGGGAAGCAAAGCCTTCAGCTGTTTCTTTGTCTAATGCAGCTCCTCCACTAACTAATAATCGTAACTTTCCTCCAAAACTTTCATGTATTTCTTTAAACAACATCTCTCGTATATCTATACTAAATTTTAATACCGCACTACTAACCTTCATAGCTTTTTTTACAATTTCAAGCTTACCTTGTTTTTGCACTTGTTTTAATATTTTTTTATACATATTTTCAAAAAGTATTGGTACTGAAATCATTGCTGTTATTTTATATTCTCTAATATTATCTGCAATGTGCCTTAAGCCATCACAAAATGCTATATTTGCACCTGCATACATTGGATATAAAAATCCAACTGTACATTCAAATGTATGGTGTAGTGGTAAAAATGAAAGTAATGTATCTTCTGTTGTTATTCTAATTACTGCAGCAATATCCATTAAATTACTACATATATTTTTTTGTGAAAGCATTACTGCTTTTGACATTGCTGTAGTTCCTGATGTAAATAGCATAAATGCCATCGTTTCATTATCAATTTCTTTATTTATAAAATCTGTATTTCCTTTTTTTAATAATTTTCTTCCTCTATGTACTAATTCTTTTTGAGATAAAACTCCTTTTGAATTTCCCTTTAAATCCATAGAAATATATTCTTTTAATTTAGTTTTTCCATTTTTTCTTATTTCTGCCATAGCATCATTGTATTTTTCTGAATAAAATATTGCCTCTGCTTCTGACCTTATTAACAAGCTTTCGATTTCGTTTGCAGGTAACAATTTATCTAATGGCACTGCAATTCCTGTTCCTGTAGCTACTGCTAAATAAGCCATACACCATTCATATCTATTATCAGATATTATTGCTATTCTTTTGTTCTCTAAACCTAATTCTATTAATTTAGTTCCTAAACAATTTATATCATCGATAAATCTATTATATGTTATTTCTTTGAACTCATTTGGATTTTTAGTTTTAAATCTAAAAGCTGGTTTATCTCCATATTTTTCTTTACTTTTTTTCAGCATTTCCTTTAAATTTGATATTTCTTCTACTTCATATATACCGATTTCTCATTGTTTCCCTCAAACCTTCCGAAATTTATTTTAACAATCCTTCTATTATCATTTTTACAGATTCATTGTAAAGCTCTTGTATTACAATTTTATCATTTTGTTGTTTTTTATATATTAATCCTGAACAAATCATAGTAAATATATTTGTTGTTGCTACTTTTGCATTAATTTGTTTAATTTCTCCTTTTTTAATTCCTTCATTAATTATATCCTCTAGGATTTGAATACAACTAAAAACTTCTTTTCTACACTTTATATTTTTACTACTACTCCCCCAAATTTCGCTAAGTAAAAGGATTATAAAATTTTCATATTTAAGCATTATTTTTATTTCAATCAAAATGATTGCCTTAATTTTATCTATTGAATTATCTAATTTTGACGTTTTTATAAATATGCTGTTTTTTAATAAGTTCATTCCCTGTTCTACTAAAAAATTAAATATCTCTTCTTTGCTTGAAAAGTGATAATACAATGTACCTTTTGCAACTCCTACGGTAGCAGTAATTTCTTCTACGCTTGTTGCTTCATATCCCTTTTCTGCAAAGAGTTTCATAGATGTTTCAAATATAGCTCTTTTGGTTTTATTCATATTTGCCCCTTTACTTTAATTATTGAACAATCAATACTCGTTCCTACATTTTACTTGAAATTTATTGATTTTAATTATTATATATAAAAATGAATTATAAATCAATGCTTTTGTGGTATTTTATACTGCTCGTTCAGTTTATTAAAATTAGTTATATCATTGCAAATTTTTTCAACGCTTAAGCCATATTTTTCTTCTATTTGCTCTATAGTTCCTTGTTTAATAAATTCATCTGGATAACCATATTCTTTAAATTCTATATCATTTTGATTTATTATTAAATCTTTAACACTTGTTGAAAGTCCACCATTTAATATGTTATCTTCAATTGTAATAATTCTTCCAGTTTTCAATACTGAATTTAATATAGTATCTCTATCTAAAGGTTTTAAAAATCTTGCATTTATAACCTCTGCTGTAATATTGTTTTTCTCAAGTTCTTCTGATATCTTCATCGCTTTTGCAACCATTTTTCCAATTGCAACTATTGTAATATCATTTCCTTCTTTTAATACTTCAGCTTTTCCAAGTTTAATCTCAGAATTAGAATTAAAACTAATTTCTTCTCCACCTTTTGGATATCTAATAGCTACTGGTTGATTTAAATTAATTGCAAATCCTAACATATTTTCTAGTTCTTTAAAATCTTTTGGTGCCAATATGTTCATATTTGGAATCATATTTAAATATGATAAGTCAAATATACCTTGATGTGTTTCTCCATCATTTCCAACAATTCCTGCTCTATCTATACAGATAACAACAGGTAAATTTTGAATACATATATCATGTATTACTTGGTCGTATGCTCTTTGTAAAAAAGATGAATATATTGGCAATACTGGTTTTAGTCCAGATATTGCCATTCCTGCAATTGTTCCTACTGCATGTTGTTCTGCAATTCCGACATCGTATATTCTATCTGGAAATTCTTGCTCGAATTTTGATAATCCTGTTCCTTCTACCATAGCAGCAGTAACAGCTACTATTTTATCATCCTTTTTTGCTAGTTCTACTAATTTATTGCCAAATACACTTGAATAATCTAATTTGCCATTATTTAGTTTTTCTCCTGTTCCTATGTTAAACGGTCCAGTACTATGAAACTTGTCTGGATTTTCTTCAGCAGGCTTATATCCTTTTCCTTTTTTTGTTATTACATGTATTAATTTAGGTCCTGTTATTGTTTTACTTTGTTTTAATATGCTTTCAAGTTTTTCAATATCATGTCCATTAACTGGTCCTAAATATGTAAATCCTATATCTTCAAAATACATTTTAGAAATAAATATTTGTTTAATACTTCTTTTAATTTTTTGTATGGCTGAAACCGTAAAATTACCTAATACTGGTATTTTTTTAACAATAGACTTTACCTTAATATTAGTTCTAGTATAAAATCTTTTAGTTCTTAGCTTACTTAAAAGCATCATTGTTCCGCCAACATTTTTGGATATGCTCATTTCATTATCATTTAAAATAACAGTTATATCTAATTTGCTACTTCCCACATCGTTTAATGCTTCCTGTGCCATTCCTCCCGTTAGTGCTCCATCTCCAATAATTGCAATCACACTATTTTTATTGTTTAGTCTTTCTCTTGCTCTTGCCATTCCAAGTGCTACAGATATAGATGTACTACTATGTCCTGTATTAAAGCAGTCATGTTCAGACTCTGCTGTTTTGGGGAAACCTGCAATACCATTTAGTTTTCTCAAAGTTTCCATTTTATCTTTTCTTCCAGTTAATATTTTGTGAACATATGTCTGATGACCTACATCCCAAACTATTTTATCTATTGGTGAATTAAAAACGCTATGCAATGCTATTGTAAGTTCTACAACCCCTAAATTAGATGCTAAATGGCCACCATTTTTTGAAACAATACTAATAATATATTGTCTAATTTCTTCTGCTAAACTATTCTTTTCCGTTAAAGTTAACTTTTTTAAATCTTCTGTACTATTAACTTTATCTAATACTTTTTCCATTACTTTCTCCAATTTTTTATTTTTCTCTTCTTAATATCCACCCATCTTTTACTTCTATTGGTAACTTCAATATTACCTTTTGTCCTTGTTTTCCTGGATTTACAAATTCTATCTTTTCTTTGGTTTCATAATCCCACATTTCTGTTATTGCAAATTTTACTACCTCTATTTGTCCTGGAACTATTATTTCTAACTTATCGCCTATTTGTAACCTATTTCTTATTTCTATAATAGTTTTATCTTTATCATTATATATTACTTTTCCACCAAATTCATAATTTGCATTATACTGTTTTCCTTCATATTCCTGAAAGTCTTTATTATTTCTGTCGTTAAAGTAAAATGTAGTTAATCCTCTAGTTTTTGTTTTTTCTAACTCTGTTAAATACTTTTGAAAATCATATTCTTTTGGATTTTTAATATAATCGTCAATTGCAGTTCTATATGTATTTATTATTGTTGCTAAATAATATTCAGTTTTTAATCTGCCTTCTATTTTTAAGCTATTAACTCCCATTTCAACTATCTCTGGAATTTCTTTAATTAAGCACAAATCTTTAGATGATAATATATATGTTCCTTTTTCGTCTGTCTCTATTGGTATTAAGTTTCCTGGATTATTTGTTTCTTCCAAATACATATTATACGACCATCTACAACTTTGGGCACAATCTCCTAAATTAGCGCTTCTATTACATAAGAAATCACTTAAAAAACATCTTCCAGAATATCCAAAACAAATTGCACCATGCACGAAGATTTCGGTTTCTAAGTCTTTTGGTTTATTTTTTATTATTTCTCTTATTTGTTCTTTATTCAATTCTCTCGCAAGTATTACACGTTTTGCTCCGTTATTATACCAAAATTTACTTGTATGATAACTTACAATATTCGCTTGAGTACTTATATGTATATCTACATCTGGAGCATATTGTTTTATTATTTCTACAATTCCTCCATCTGCTACAATTATTCCATCTACTTTTAATTCATTTAATATTTTAGCTTGCTCTATAATATCGTCATATCTATCATCAAAAGCAAATATATTTATTGTAACATACACTTTTTTATTTATACTATGTGCAAACTGTATTGTATTATATAAATCGCTATCTTCCATTTCCGCTCTTGTTCTTAAAGATAGCAATGATGTTCCGCAATATATAGCATCTGCGCCATATAAGAATGCAATTTTTGCTTTTTCGAACGACCCTGCTGGAGCTAATAATTCTGGTTTTTCCAATTCGTTTTTCCTCTCTTTTCTTAAAATAACTATATAATAATATAACATAAATATTAAAAGTATTCAACTTTACTTTTTAAGGTTTTTCTGTTATATTTATTTTAAGTATATTATGGAGGTATTATGTTAAAGGAAAATACTATTAAACTTAAGAAATTTGAAAAGATAATTTTATATTTTTTCATATATGCCTTTATTGGTTGGGTGTTAGAATCTTTTTATAGTTTATACTCATTAGGTTATTTTACTAAAAGAGGTTTCCTTTTCGGACCAATTTGCCCTATTTATGGATATGGTGGGATAATTTTAATATTATTGCTTACAAAATATAAAAAAAATACATTTAAATTATTTATTATTTCGGGTATTGTATTTTCCATCTTTGAATATATTACAAGTTTTATATTAGATGCATCTTTTGCAACTAGTTGTTGGGATTATTCAAATGATTTTTTTAACTTAAATGGTAGAATTAGCATATTCTTCTCATTTGTTTGGGGAATATTCGCAATTTTGTTTTTAAATCATATTCATCCATTTATTAAGAAAAAATTGAATAAAAGACTAAGTAAAATTCCATATACAATTCAAAAAATTTGTTTATATATTTTTACTATAGTTTTTATAATAGACACTTTGCTTTCATGTTCAAATCAATTTTTAAAATTTTATTTATAGGTGATTTATATGAATTCTAGTGAATTTAGAAAAGTACTTAAAAAAGATATTTTATTAACTAAAAAGTTACATTCAAGATATTTAAAATATGTTGACATTTATAAACCAATATATTTAAAACATCTTAGAAATGAATTAACAGCCTTACATAAACATTTTCCAGATGTAGGGTTTATTATGCATGCACGCATTAAATCTTTTAATGGATATACAGAAAAATTCGAAAAAAAATTAAAAGAAGGAAAAACTGGTAATGTTTATGATTTATATGCTAAAAAATATATTATACAATCTGTTAATGGTTCTACAGATGAAGGGACTTTAACAAATATGTGTTATGAATTTGAAAAATTTCTTTTAGATTTTAATTCTAAAAAATTCATTAATCTTTCTGACAAAAGAAAAGATTATATACAAAATCCAAAAGAAAATGGTTACAAAGCCGTTCATATTACAAACAAATTTAAAGCTCATGATGATTTATTTGAAGAAACTCAAATTAAAACTTTTAGAATGCACCTTTGTGCAGATATTGGTGAAGCAAGTCATAGAGCTTATAAAAGCAGAGAAAATTTTGACTTAAAGAAAGTTCCTACGTACTTTACTTCTACTTCTCTAAAGGATAAATCCGGCAACTTTATAGTTTATGAATTAAGTCAAAAGGAATGCATTGACCACTATTATAGCGAAAAAAAAGATGCTGAAATTACAACATCTACTTACAATAAAGAGCATTAAGCTTACTTATTTACGGTTAATTCAATAATTAAATCTTTATTATCATCTGTGGCGGCTTTATTTTTACGTATAGCCCCACATTTTTTGCATCTAAAAATTATTACATATCCCTTTTTATTATCTATCTCAATTCCTATCGGTTCTAGACTACCTTTACATTCTTCTGCCCTATCTCCTGGATTTTTATCTACGTGTTTAGAGTGTAAACAGTTTGGGCAATGGTTCCTACAAGTATAACCTAATTTTTCTACTTTTTTCCCACAATGTTCACATACAAATTCTTCGTCTATTTTTGTAAATTTTCTTTGCATTTTATTTCTCCTTATATTATATTGGACGAGCAATGCTCGTCCATACAGTATATTATTTCATTTTTAATACTTTTTTCCAGTCTTTTATATAATCCCAACCTGAAAAAATTGTTGCTATAACAGATATATCCATAACACTTGTTGCTAATATATTAATTACTAAATTAATTCCAGTTAAGCCTTCTGTTATAAATGCTCCAAATTTATATGTCGTTAAAAATGCTAGCATAATCGCAATCATTTGAGTTACAGTTTTTATTTTTCCCCATACTGATGCTGCTATTACTTCTCCATTTTGTTCTACTATTACTAACCTATATCCTGAAACTATAAATTCTCTAGTAATTACTATTATTGGAATCCATGCTGGTAATTGATTAAACTCTACTAATATTAGCATTGCTGCTAACACTAATATCTTGTCCGCTAATGGGTCTAAAAATTTCCCAAAAGTGGTAATTTGTTTATTTTTTCTTGCAAGATATCCATCTAATTTATCTGTAATAGATGCAATAATAAATATTATATTTATTAGCCAATATGTTATTGGTATTTCTAAAAAGTTTCCCTCTATATTAAACAATGGAATTATTACCATTATCGGTACTAGCAAAATTCTAAAAACTGTCAATTTATTTGGTAAATTCATTATAGCATTCCTCCAACATTATCTTAATACATTATTTATGCTGTTTTTTAATTAATATTACAGCTTAATTTTAAATGATATTTATTTATTTTGCAATAGCTTTAATAAATTTCTATTTCACTTTATTTATTGTACGTAACAAAAAAGCACTTCACAGTGCTTTTCTTTTTATTATTTATTATTCTGCTGATTCTGTTTCTGGAGCTTCATAAGCTTCTAAAATAGCTTTTTGAATTTTCTCTCTTGTTTCAGCATTGATTGGATGAGCTATATCCTTGAATTCTCCGTTTGGAGTTTTTCTACTTGGCATAGCTATAAATAATCCATTTTGACTCTCGATAACTTTAATATCGTGAATTACGAATTCGTTATCAAATGTTACAGAAGCAACAGCTTTCATTCTGTTTTCTGAATTTACTTTTCTTAAACGTACATCTGTTATTTGCATTAATGCGCACCGCCTTCCAATGTTTTTTAATTATTGTACATTTATAATATGTACAATAATATTATTCGCCAAAAAAATATTTTTTCCTTCTAATTTCTTCAAATATTTTTTAAAAATATTATAGTAACAGTTTTTTCAATATTTCATAGTATATATTGAATTTTTAGCAACAAGAGTGTATAATTGCTTATATTGAAAGGAAGAATGTTTGATATGAATAGTTTAAATATGGAAAACCTAAAAAAATATAAACATATCCATTTAATTGGAATTGGTGGAATTAGTATGAGTGGGATATCTGAAATTTTAAAAAGTTTCGGTTTTTTCGTTACTGGTTCAGATTGTACTAGAAGTGATATTACAGATAGATTGGCAAGCCATGGAATTAGAGTATTTATAGGCCACGACTTAGAAAATTCAAAGAAAGCAGATTTAGTAGTTTACTCAGCTGCAATCAAACAAGATGATCCTGAGTTAGTTAATGCAAGACAATATAACATTCAAACAATTGAAAGATGCGACTTTGTAGGATTATTAACAAGAATTTTTGAAGATACAATTGGTATTTCTGGAACTCATGGTAAAACAACAACGACATCTATGATTTCTTGTTGCTTCCTTGAAGCAGAACTTGACCCTACTATTCAAGTAGGTGCAATTTTAAAACAAATAAATGGAAACTACAGAGTTGGTAAAAGTGATTACTTTATATTAGAAGCTTGTGAATATGTAGAAAGTTTTCTAAAATTCAGTCCAAAATCTGAAATTATTTTAAATATTGATAATGATCATCTAGACTATTTTAAAACATTTGAAAATATAAAAAACGCATTTATAAAATACGTTTCACTTCTTCCAGATGATGGTCTTTTAGTTCTAAATGCAGATGATGAAAATTGCATAGATTTAAGAAAAAATACTCATGCCAAAAGTATTACATATGGTATAAAAAATGACAAAGCAAATTTTGTTGGTAGAAGTATTTCATTTGACAACAATGGCTTTCCTTCATTTGATGTGTACTATAATAATAATTTTTTTGGAACATTTAAGCTTTCTATTATGGGAGTTCACAATGTTCAAAATGCCTTAGCATGTATTGCTTTATGTACTGAATATAAAATCCCAAAGGCTACTATAAAATCTGCTTTGGCAAAATTTACTGGTGCTCATAGAAGATTTGAATTTGTTGGAACATACAAAGGTGCAAATATATATGATGATTATGGTCATCACCCTACTGAAATAGTTGCAACAGCAAAAGCAATGAAAAACAAAAAGTATAACCGTTCTTGGGTAATATTTCAACCACATACATACAGCAGAACTAAAAATTTGTTAGATGATTTTGCAAAAGCATTATTAAACTTTGATAGAATCATAATAACAGATATTTATGCTGCTCGTGAACAAAACACATATAATATTACTTCTCAAGACCTAGTTAATAAAATTAAAGAATTTGGCAGAGAAGCCATATATATTAAAGAATTTGATGACATAGTAAAATATGTGAAAGACAGAGCAATTCCAAATGACCTAATACTAACTTTAGGTGCTGGTTCTGTTGAAAAAATAGGCAAAAAATTGAAAGATTAAAATTAATAAATTTAGATAAAAATAATCATTTCTTACAAATGATTATTTTTTTATTATACAATAAAAGTAGAGTTCTAAATCAAGAACTCTACTTTTTAAGTTTCCCTGAATTATTTACTTATCATAAAATTCAACTTATGCTATCTTATCCAAGATAACAAATCCTGTGCTATTTTCACAAATCACACTATCATTGCAGCTTACATAGCCGTGCTGTTCTTCCATATGATTAATAATGGATAATGGGAAATAATAACTATTTTGATTATAACTTCCTCCAGCTAAGCAAAATTCATCTTCATCCTTGGCAAGTATTTTCCTTGTATTTCCAATATCAAAAATAAAATTGCACAGTCTTGAACCAGTCAATTCAAGTTTTCCTTTAGCTTCTCTTGAATTAATATAATGTCCCATATCTTTGGAGTCATTACAAACTAAATTCCAAACTTCTTCAATGCCGTGTCTGTACCTTAATAATTCTCCCATAAAAACGCCTAAAAATGCTACATATTCATTTACAGTTGCAAGACGACTATTACATTTTCTATTATAACACCTTGCTTGATTTATCCACCAAGCATAACTTTTGCCTGCTGCTGGTTTTTTTCCTTTTGAATAATAGATATTACCAGCTGAGTTGATTGATGGATCCATACGTGCCCTATAGAAATCGTTCACACCTTCATTGATTGCATCTGTAAGCATTTTTTTGAGTATTTGTTCATTTACCGTCTTTGGTTTGAACTGCATAAATTCATCTTTGAGAGTAAGTTCAGATGCTTTTATCAACACAAATTTTTCATCTGTGCCAATTATAATCCGACTTTCGGAAACTCTAGTTTTTCCTTCTGCTATTGCACTCATATAAATGTCCTCCTTAATAAAATTTTATTGCAGAATGAAATGTATTCTTTCGAATATGTGCAATTATAACACATTATGTTAATTTTTGCAATACTCTGCACATTCACCATTGTAACAAATATTTTGTTATTTAACGTCTCTCATTTCTTTTATCATTAAATCCCCAAATACTGCGTAACCCTTTGTTGGCGAGCTTACAAGCACATGTGTTATCGCTCCTATAAATTTTCCATTTTGTATTATAGGTGCTCCGCTCATTCCGCTGTATTATTCCTCCTGTTTTTTCTATTAGTCTTTTATCTGTTATTTTTATGAGCATACTCTTATTATCATAATTATTTTTTTTATATATTTTTTCAATTTCTATTTCAAATTCTTCTTTCACTCCATTTTCTAGTGTACACAATACTTTTGCATTCCCCTCTCGTATTTCATCTCTTAATGCTACTTCATATTGTTGTGATGTATCAATATTCATTGCTGTTAAATTATTTAATATTCCATATATACCCAAATCTGTATTTTTTGATATTTTTCCAACTTCTATCTGATTTACTATACTTCCTTTTATTTCTCCTGGTTTTCCCTTTTCTCCTTTTGCTATTGAAACTATTCTTGCTGTAGTTATTTCTCCTGAAGCTATTGTTACTAATTTTTCTGTATCTATATCTACAATTCCATGGCCTAAGGCTGCAAAATTTCCTGTTGATGGTTCATAATATGTTACCGTTCCTATTCCAGCTGCTGCATCTCTAACCCATAAGCCAAGTTTATACTGATTTGCAGCCGTTTTAGTTGCTTGCATACTAGTAAAATATTCTGTACCTTCTCTTTCATATTTTAAATTTACTTTTCCATCATTAGAACTATTTACAGTTTCTATAAGTTCATCTGTACTACTAATCTCTTTATCATTTATATGTGTAATCATATCTCCTTCTTGTATTCCAGTGTTTTCATATGGTCTACTGCCATCTATCTCAGACATTCCTACCACTAATACTCCATCTGTATACAACTTTAGTCCTATTAATCCTCCTACTGGAACTACGCTTGCTTTAGGTATTACACTTACTTTCACTTGTTTCAATGGTAAAATATTTAATAAACTAACTTGCAAATTCTGACTTTCTATTATTTCATCTTTTTTTATATTACTTGAAGTTTGAATTATTTCATATGAATTGCTCTTTTCTGAAATTTCTATTCCAAGCATTGTTTGCAGATTTATATTTTCACCCTTAAAAAGAATTATATTGTCTGGTATTGATGTTATATTTGTTATATATGCTAATAATATTAAAAGAAATATAATAATAGCAAAGATTTTTATTTTTTTCATAGCTTACCTTTCTTCTTTCTTTAGCATTTTTATATATTTATCTTTACCATTATATTTTTTTTAATTCAATGTTATATTTTTAAATTTTAATTTATTGTTAAGATGTTTCGCTCAACATGACATTTATAAAACATAAAAAAAAGAACTGCACCTTAATGCAATTCTTTTTTATTATTTTATTCTTCAACAAAATTAAATTCATCTTTGAATTTATCTTTGAATATTTCGAATACTTTATTTAATGTTTCTTCATCATCAACACTTACATAAGATTCTTCATCATCTTCAGATTCTGTATCTTCTACTTTTAGTATTACGACTTCTCCTTCTTCCTCTTCTCCCTCTTCAGTTACAGGTAATAATACTACATATTCTTCTGAATCTAATTCTACTAAATCTAAAAACTCAAATTGTACTTCTTTTCCATCCTCATCATTTAATACAATTATATTGTCTAATTCCTCATCCATTTCTGGAGTATTTTTTTCTTCATTACTCATTTTTGTTTTCTCCTTTCAAACTTTTATATTAAATTGTTATAAACTATATTAGTTTATACAAATTTTAATGGCTATTTTTTTTCATATATGTTTCTAAAATATAAACCGCAGAAATCGTATCTACTATATTCTTTTTGTCACGTTTATTTACGCCAAGAAAGTTCATAGTTCTGTGTGCTTCAACAGTTGTAAGTCTTTCATCTACAGTTTCTATTTTTATTTTATTGTATTTACACTTTAATTTGTGTATGAATTTATTTGTTACTTCTACTCTTACGGTTTTTGTTCCATTCATATTTATTGGCATTCCTACAACAATTGTATCTACTTCATACTCAGTCATAATTTCATCTAATCTTGCTAATAGGATTTTATCATTCCCATTATAATGTATTGTTTCCAAACCTTGAGCTGTTATACCTAATAAATCTGTTATAGCAATTCCAACTCTACTATCTCCATAATCTATTCCTAGTATTCTCATATTATTCATCTAGTCCTATATAATTTTTTACCATTTTTTCTAATAATTCATCACGTTCTATTAAACGTATACGACTTCTTGCATCATTATGACTAGTTATATATGTTGGATCTCCAGATAAAATATAACCAACAATTTGATTAATTGGATTATATCCTTTTTCTTGTAATGCTGCATATACTTCTTTCAAAATCTCTCTTGCCTTTACGTTCTTATCTGATTCAACTTTAAAACTCATTGTTTCATCTATTGCCATAAAAACCTCCTTATATAGAATTTATTGTGCTCTCTTCTTTGTCTGCATTATCTAAATATTCTTCTAATTTTTTAGTTACTGCTTCTAGTCCTGTTCCTTTATAATATGTTGATATTATGAAATTTAATTTTGGTCTTATTATTTCAGCTTTTCTAGCCTTCTTTTCTTCACTGTTTTGAACTAAATTAACATTTTCTATTTGTTGTTTAATTCCAGACATAAAGTCTATTACTCCTTCTGGCTCTACTCCAGAAAACACTATTACAAATTTAGGTCCCATATATCTTACAAAAATATATTCTGAAGATATGTTTGCTTTAATTATATTACTAATTTGAATAATTGCTTTATTTCCCATTTGTCTATTAATTTTTTCGTTAATTTTTTCTATATTTATGATATTAAACATACACACAGTTGAAGTTGGATATCTATCTATTGACTTTTTCGCCACTCCATATAGATATTCTGCAGAATATAGCTCTGTAAATTGGTCTTTTCTATAGATATTTTCTACTGTGTTTTGATAATTAACTGTTTTTAAAACTGTTACAATATTCTCTCTTACAACTTCTAAGATTGTATTATCCATTCCATCAAATGCATGTGGTTCCCCACTTTCTATAATCCAATATCCAATATATATATTATCTATATACAATGGAAAAAATTCAGCAGACTGTGCTCTTGCAAATTCCATTTTTTGATATGGTAACTTTTCTAAGTTTTTTCCAACAGTAATGTATTTTGATCTTCCTGTTTCAATGCTATCTTTGAATATTTCTTCTGTATGTAAATTTTTTAAAGCTTCCCAATGTTTTTCGTCTACATTAGATGCCTTTAATATGTATTCAGCTCCATTAAAAACTACAATTGTCGAATATTTCAAATTGAATTTGTCTATTATAACATGATTAATCTTTTTTAGTTTTTCATCTACAGATATATCTTCACCTGTAATATTCATAAAATCCTGCAAAACTTTTAAATTATTTATCTTTTCATTAGTATTTTTGAATAACTGTAGTTTATTATTAGTAGAAACTATTCTTATTAGCATAACAATTATCATAATTATTAAAAGTATAACTACACCTACAAGTATTTCCAATATATCACCTCATTTTGTTTAATATTTACCCTTCATTTTATCTAATGTACTATTTATGCTATTTGTAAATCCCCCTTTAGGAGTATTTTTTGGTGCATCTAGTCTTGGGAAAACCATATTTGCTAATTCATTTAATTTGCCTAGCATATATTTTGAATATCCGTTTAGTGAAACATTACAACTAACCAATGTTGATAAATAGTTTTCATATGTCTGTATATCAAAAGGTATTCCTATATACTTAATTGTATTTCTATCAAATAATTCTGTCATAAATGACATTGCTGGATCATTATAATATGCTAATCCTCCAATTATTGTTTTTTCTGTTAGTCCTCTAACAGCAGCTGTTTTGTTAAGTATTATTTTTAATCTCTTTTGTTCTAATATTTCTTTTGCTTTTAGATCTCTTAAAAATGCAGTAAGTGGTTGAATTGTAAGTATATCCATACTTTGTACTAAATAAATCTCGCTTGAATTTGCGAAATAATTCAATGGTGTGTTGAAATCACAATCTATTAAAACAACTGAATAATTTTGTGCTAATGTGTATAGTACTCCTTCAAACTCTTCTATACTTCTGTTTTCACCTGGTAAAGAAGTATATACTGTTAGGTTTCCATTCACCTTAATTCCTTCTGCTATTCCACTTTTCAGTTTTTCAATACTCTCTTCAGCAATTTTTCTTAAATTTTCATCATTTTTAGTATATATATAATATGCATTTTTATTTGTAGTTAAATCTAATATTGCTGTTGAAACTCCTAAATTTGCTAATACCAATCCTAAATTATTAACAATAAATGATGTTCCGTTTTTTGATGTTCCTACAAAAGAAACAATCTTTTTCTCTTTTCCTAAAACAGAAGATATATTTGAGCTTCTCTTTATAGGTCCTTTATCCATTGCTACTGTTTGAGGTGTATTAACTGGAGTTACTGGCTTTGCTGTATATTTTGATGTGTCATCTTGTTCTAATTCATATAAACTTACATCTTCTTTTTTATCTTCCGCATCAAGTTCGAAAAGATTAATTTCATCTTCTTCTGGTTCGTTTTTTTCATCATTTAATTCAAATAAATTTATATCTTCTTCTACTACCTTTTTAGGACGGCCTCTTCCTTTTTTTGGTTTTTCCTCTATTACTGTATCTACTATTTTCTTAGGACGACCTCTTCCTTTTTTCGGTTTTTCTTCTACCAATTCATCCACAACTATATCGTCTTCTATTACAATAGGCTTAATTTCTTCTATTGGTTTAACTTCTTCTTTAATTAATTTTGTTACATTACTTGTATTTATGCTAGACGGAATTACTACAGGTTTTGTCATTTTTGGTTTTTCTGTTAGCATTTCGTCTAAATCTTCAAATCTATTATCTTTATTCTCTTTACTTTGTACTTGAGGTTTATAATCTATTTTTACTTTTGGTTCATTATTTTGTAATATACCTTTAGCTTTGCTTCCATTTCTACTAAAAGTCATTATTTCTTGATATTTTTCAGATTCTGCCTCTAATACAGCTCTAACATTCAAAGGTAAAAACTTAATAATTACTCTTAATTGAGCATCTGTATATTGTGATACAATATTGTTGAAGCTATCTACATATCTTTCTGTATTTTTTCCAAGTCTCTTATAATGTGCTAAAATATTTTGAATTTCTGTTTCGCTAACATCGCTTTCATTTTCTGGTTGATAATTAACATCATCAGATTCAATTTTATAGTATTGTTTTGCATCTTTTTTAGTTCTTGGTTTATTTATTAATTTACATACTTCTTCTATGCTTCTATCTTGCCCTAAAATTGCACTATATAAACCGATTCCAAAATATTTTACTAGCATTGTGTCTTCTTTTGCACGTCTATCTGTTGCAATTAATATAATTGGTGTGTCATCTCCATTAGAATCTACTGCTTCATCACTAATACTATCTAATTTTTCAAATAAAAACTTATCTATTGTATCTACATTATTGTTTGCGAATGGCTCTAAATCTTCACTTACAATTATTCTATCATAACTTTTATCTTTTTGTAATTCTTTTAATATTGCATTAAAGTAATATACATTTTTATAAGAAATAATTTCCTTGTATTCCTTTTGATATTGTTTTATTACCGCGTCGGTAATATTTTCATTACTTACTGCAAATAATACTTTCATTTGTTAACCCCTCCAACCTTTTACTACAATTGCAAATACTAGTGGTAAAATTTGACATATTACTAAAAGTGTGACAAAAGTAACTATTAAACCAAACCCTTTGTCTCTAACATCTAGTTTTCTAATTCCTAATACATATTGATATATTGCACCCACTACTATTCCTAAAAAACAAAGTGGTATACTATATATTCTAACTTTATTTAAAATATATGCTGTAACTCCATATGCTTCTGTTCCATATAATTCAACATAATCCTCATACTCTTTTTTTGTTTTATCTTTTAGTTCGACTAATTTTCCAGATGTTTCTGAATTTATAACATTATTTTCTGCAGCTGTTTTTGTATTCTCAACTGTATTAGCTGCATAAATAGTTGAAAAACTAAATATTGCTACAAATATTAATACGGTCACTAATATTTTTTTCATACAGCACTATTCCTCCTTATCATTTTACTTATATAATAATACAATATAATGAAAAAAATAGCAACAAAAATTTGAAAAAATAAAAAAATTGCCAATGGGGACGGAGGTTTTTGGCAATTTTTTTGTGATTATAGAGATTGACGACCCTGTATGCCCATAATTTAAAACATATTACACAGAGTAATTCGTAGATTGTTTATTATAATAGGGCGTATACAATACGCCCCTACATCTCTTCTTAGATTATTAGCTGGTTAGCAAATTGTTAGCAAATAAAAAAAATAGCACTACTTTAAATTGCTTAAAGCGTTGCTATTCTTGGTGGCTCGAAGTGGAATCGAACCACTGACACGGGGATTTTCAGTCCCCTGCTCTACCAACTGAGCTATCGAGCCAAATCTTTATAAAATAATGGCGACCTGGAACGGGCTCGAACCGTCGACCTCTAGCGTGACAGGCTAGCGTTCTAACCAACTGAACTACCAGGCCATAAGACAAAAAAATGGTGGGCGCAATAGGGCTCGAACCTATGACCTCCTGCTTGTAAGGCAGATGCTCTACCAGCTGAGCTATGCGCCCATTTTCCTGTGACTTGTTTAGTATACTAAATTTTATAAAAGTTGTCAATACTAATTTTTAAATTTTTACACTTTTTTTGTAAATTTTTATTATACCTACTGTTACAAAGTTTTGGGCGTATATAATACGCCCTTACTCCGATTATTTTTTTATTTTAATAGTTCTATTGCCTTTTGTAATTGATTATCATCAGCTTCTATATATCTTTCATTTGATAAAAATTTTTCTGACAAATCTTCTTTTATATTTGGTTCTATTCCTATTCCATTTATTTTCTCGTCTTTTGGTGTGAAAAATTCATCTGTTGTTATTTTTAATGCACTTCCATCTTTTAAACTATATACTGTTTGCATTACACCTTTTCCATATGTTTTGTTTCCTAATATGGTTGCTCTTTCATTGTCTTTTAATGCAGCTACAAGTATTTCTGAAGAGCTTGCTGAATTTTCATTTGCTAAAATTACTATTTTTAAATCTGTTTCTCCATCGTATAAAGATACTGTTCTTTCTTCTTTTTGTGTTTTTGATTTTGTTATTAAAATAGTCTTATCTTTTGGTAATAAAAAATCTGCAATTTGAACTGCTTCTTCAACTATTCCTCCCCCGTTGTCTCGTAAATCTATTATTAATGATTTAATACCTTTTTGTTTTAGTTCATTGTATTTTGTTTTAAATTCCTCTGCTGTCCCATCATCAAAGCTTATAATTTCTAAATATCCTACCGTTTCATTAAATATTTTTGAAGAAATTGGCGCAACTTTTATCGTTTTTCTTTCTATTGTAAATGTTAATATTTGCTCTCCTCTTTTTACTTCTACTTTAACTTTTGTTCCTTCTATTCCCCTTAGTCTATTTGATACTTCATCTAAAGTGTTTCCCTTGCAAGTTTTATCGTCTATTCTTTGTATTATATCTCCACTTAATAATCCAACTTCTTCAGCTGGTGATTCTGGTATCGGTGTTAAAATCACAAAATTTTCTTCTTTATCTTGCGCAAGATATACTCCAACTCCCACAAAGTTTCCTAATGCTTGTTCCTCAAATTCTTGCCATTCAGCTGCAGAAACATATTCTGAATATTTATCTTTCAATCCTTCTACATATCCTTTGATTGCACTCTCCTGTAAATTTTGGTCACTTATTTCTCCAATATATTTTTCTTGTAACATAGATCTTATTGTATCTATTTTTGAATTTAATGTTGTTTGTGCAGATTGGTTTCCTGGTATTAAAATGTATTTTACATTTCCGTCCTTCTTCATAAAATTGTAAACTCCAACTGCTGTAATTATAAATGTTATAACTATTGTTAAAATTATTAACATTATTGTTTTATATACTTTTTGTTTTTTTTCGTAATCCATTAAAATTGTCCGCCTTTCATTTTTAATATTGTATATTATACTACTATTTTTTTAATATTAGTATATATTTTATTTATTTTTTTGGACGGATTGTTAAATCCGTCCAAGTAGTTATATTTATTATCCTTTTATGGTAAGTATGGTAATGGATTTACACATCTACCATTTACTCTTACTTCAAAATGCAAATGCAATCCTGTTGAATTTCCAGTTGTTCCTACTGTCATAATTACTTGTCCCTGTGCCACATAATCGCCTTTAGTAACTCTCCTAGAACCTGGCAATCCATGTGCATATAAAGTCATTGTTCCATCATGGTGGTCAATAACAATATACTCTCCATAACTACTATAATTTCCTTTCGCATTTTTCAATGCTGTTGAAGTTACTACAGTTCCACTCTTTACGGCTACAATGCTTTTCCCTCTTACATTTATATTAACATCTATCCCTGTATGTCCTGGATAAGATGGATAGTTTCTATTATTAATATTTGATTTTCCTAATCCAGCTACCGGGAAAATATATCCACTCGCACTTGGTGTTGACACTATATATGATGTGTTATTAGATTGTGCTGCTATCCTTGCTAACTCTTCTTGTATTGCTATTTTATCTGCTTCAAATTCCTCTTTATCTGCTTTCAATTGTTTCTCCTCTTCTGATAATTGTGAAGCATAATCCTCTTTTGTAACTTTTGAAGCCTTTAAAGCATTTGCTTTCACTTCTTGTTCTTTTTTTGCTATTTCAACCTCTTGTTTACTTGCTTCTAATTCTGTTTTAAACTTTTCTATCTCTTGTCTATCATTTTCTATTATTTCCAATAATTCTGTATCTGCTTGTACCATTTCTGACATATAAAAATAATTAGATAGGAAATCTGTTAATCCTTTAGAATTTATTAACATATCTAAAAAAGTAGTATCTCCGACTTCATACATTGTTACTATTCTTGAATCTAATAAGTTTTTATTTTTCTTGTATTCTTCTTCTTTTTGTTTTATTTGTTCTTCAGATGCTTTTATTTTATTATTTAATGCATCTATTTTATTTTTTAAATCTGAAATTTCTACTTCATACT
>CAZTHC010000015.1:19061-21682 GCA_964613425.1 uncultured Lachnospiraceae bacterium | reverse complement strand
ATCTTTTTAACTGTCATTTTATTTTGTGTTAATGTTCCTGTTTTATCTGAACATATAACTGTTGCACTTCCCAATGTTTCTACTGCTGGTAATTTTTTAACAATTGCATTTCTTTTTACCATTCTTTGTACACCTATTGCTAAAACTATTGTAGATACTGCTGGTAAGCCTTCTGGAATTGCAGCAACTGCTAAGCTAACAGCTGTCATAAACATATGTATTGGTTCTTTTCCATATATCATTCCAATTACAAATATTATAGCACATATTACAAGTGCAACAATACCTAATGTTTTTCCTAATTTATTCAATTTTTCTTGTAAAGGAGTTTGATTTTCTTCTGTATTATTTATTATACCTGCAATTTTTCCAACTTCTGTTTGCATTCCAGTTTCTACAACAATCCCTTTTCCTCTTCCATAAGTAACTAAGCTAGAAGAAAACATCATATTTACTCTATCTCCTAAACCTATTTTTTCATCTGTTATAGAATTAGTCATTTTTTCAACCGGAACAGATTCTCCTGTTAATGCAGCCTCTTGTGATTTTAAATTTACAGCTTCTATTAATCTTAAATCTGCTGGTACAAAGTCTCCTGTTTCTAGTACCACAATATCTCCTGGAACTAATTCTTTAGAAGGTATTGCTATTATTGAACCATTTCTAATTACTTTTGCAACATGACTACTTAATTTTTGTAATGCTTCTAATGATTTTTCTGCCTTGCTTTCTTGTGCTACACCTATTATTGCATTTACTAAAATTACTACTAAAATTATTACAGTATCTGTAATTCCTTCTCCTTCTGCAATTCCTACTATTCCAGATATAATTGCAGAAATAATCAAAACAATTATCATAAAATCCTTAAATTGTTCTAAAAATTTTATAAATAAGCTTTTCTTTGCCTTTGCTTTTAATTCGTTTGAGCCATACTTTTCTCTTCTTGCCTGAACCTCTTCAGAAGTTAAACCTTTTTCTAAATTTGTATTTAATTCTTTTTTAGTTTCTTCTATACTTTTACTAAACCAATTCATGATTTACTCCTTTTTAATTTTATTTGTGGGGTACACATACAATTTGTAATAATTTCATTGCGGGTCGTCGAGGACGCCGACCCCTACAGTAAATTCAACTATTCACCATTCATTATTCACAATTCACTATTCACTAATATTTATATATTATCACCAACGAGATTTTGCGGATTGTTTAATAATTTTACTTTCCGGGCGTATACAATACGCCCCTACGATTTACAATAGATTATAACCAATTTTGGGTCGTCGAGGACGCCGACCCCCTACAGTTTGCAATATGTTTTATCGTAATTTTATCTTTGCTTTAATGCCTCGTATATAACAATTCCTGCTGATACAGAAGCATTTAAAGATGTTATCTTTCCCTTCATTGGTATTTTAACTAAGAAATCGCAATTTTCTTTTACTAATCTACTCATTCCAAATCCTTCACTACCAATAACAATACAAATTGCACCTTTGTAATCTTGTTCATAGTGTTTTGTATTTGTATCCATATCTGTTCCTATTATCCAAACGCCTCTATTTTTTAATGTTTTAATTGCCTCAGTTAGATTGTTAACTCTTGCTATTTTCATATATTCTACAGCACCTGCAGATACTTTGCTAACTGTTGCATTTACCGTTGCTGCTCTTCTTTTTGGAATTATTATTCCATGAACTCCTGCTGTTTCTGCTGTACGTATTATTGAACCTAAATTATGTGGGTCTTCTATTCCATCTAGCAGTAAAATAAATGGTTTTTCATTCTTTTGTTTTGCACATTCTAAAATATCTTCTACTTCGCAATAATCAAATGGAGGTACAATTGCAATTACACCTTGATGACTCTGTGTTTGACTAAGCATATCTAATTTAGTTTTTTCAACTTGTGAAATTACTATCTTTCTTTCCTTTGCCATTGCAATTATTTTGTTTATTGAACCATGTTTTTCTCCATTCTGAATTAGTATTTTATTTATATCTCTATCTGAATTCAATAATTCTATAACTGCGTTTCTACCTTCTATTCTATCTTCATAAGAATTTTCGTCTGGTTGTTCTTGAACATTTTTTTCTGTTTTAAAATCTTTACGAGGACGAGCTTTTGCATTATTTTTTATATTATTTCTTTCTGAATTTCTAGAATATGGCTTCGTTTTCTCGTTTCTTCCAAACGATTTAAATCGTTTCTCATTATTACTTTTCATTATTCCTCCACTATGTTTTAATTGTAAAAATATTATTTTTCATCATCTAATTTTAGAACTGCTAAAAATGCCTCTTGTGGTACTTCTACATTTCCTATTTGACGCATTTTCTTTTTACCTTTTTTCTGTTTCTCTAATAATTTTTTCTTTCTTGTTATATCTCCACCATAACACTTTGCTAATACATCTTTTCTCATTGCTGATATTGTTTCTCTTGCTATTATTTTTCCTCCAACTACTGCTTGTAATGGAATTTCGAATAATTGTCTTGGTATTACCGTTTTCAATTTTTCTGCCATTTTTCTGCCTCTAGTATATGCAGAATCTTTATGTACTATAAATGATAATGCATCAACTGCTTCATTATTTATATGTATGTCTAATTTAACCA
>CAZTHC010000015.1:5850-18961 GCA_964613425.1 uncultured Lachnospiraceae bacterium | reverse complement strand
ACATACATTCCTGGTTCTAAATATCCTAATTCTGTAACTACAAACTTTTTATTTGTAGCCATAAATAGTATTTCATCTCCAACTTTTACAGTACCTTGTTTTACTCGAACATAACTTAATGCACCTTTATAATTATCATATAAAGAATCAAATATTAAACATTTTAGTTCTTCAGTTTCTTCTCCAACTGGAGGTTTAAAATCTGATACAATTCTTTCTAATACTTGCTCTACATTTAAACCAGATTTTGCAGATATACACGGTGCATCTTCTGCAGGAATTCCAATTATATCTTCAATTTCCTTTTTTATTTCTTCTGGTCTTGCATTTGGTAAATCTATTTTATTTATTACTGGTAAAATTTCTAAATTATTTTCTAATGCTAAGTATACATTTGCTAATGTTTGAGCTTCAATTCCTTGACTTGCATCTACTATAAGTATAGCACCTTCGCAAGCTGCCAAGCTTCTAGAAACTTCATAATTAAAGTCTACATGTCCTGGTGTGTCTATTAAATTTAAAATATATTCTTGCCCATCTTTAGCTTTATATAACATTCTAACAGCTTGTGCTTTAATAGTAATTCCACGTTCTCTTTCAATATCCATATTGTCTAATACTTGTGCTTCCATTTCTCTTTTAGACAATACTCCTGTTAATTCTATTAATCTATCTGCTAATGTAGATTTTCCGATGGTCTATATGTGCTATTATACTAAAATTTCTTATACGTTGCTGTTTTTCCATTTGTTCCTCCATAAAATTTACTTAGTAATTCTATCATATTCGTTTAAAATAAGCAATAAATAAAAACACTCTTTTTTAGAGTGTTTTTCCATCAGGTATGCTGGTTTTTGTATTCGCAATAAACCTTAGCAAATACATCATTCTTTTTTTCCATTTCCATAAGCAATGTAATCATGCTTATTTTATAGTCCTGACAAATTTTTGAGATGTTCTCACCTTCTAGAATCTTCCGTGCAATCTCATCTTTCAAATTTTTTTCCATATAAACTCCTCCTAAATTTTTCAAAAAAAGTTTTATATGTGAAATGTTTTTTAGCCCCTGACTAACCAAAAAACACATAAAATAATAAACATAAAGTTTATCATAACTTTATTATACTATATATATTAAGTTTTTGCAAATTTGATACTTTTTGTTTAATTGAAAATTAATTTTCAAAACAATTTACCATACAGGCACTTTAATTTTTATTTAGCATATATTTTAATATATTACTTTTGGAGGTGCTTATATGTTCTATAGTAGTTTTCTAATTTTTTTACAATCTGCAGTATTTTTAACTGGATATATTCAAAATGGAAATTTATTTCCAGAACCATTAACTCCTGAAGAAGAAAGCAAATACCTAAGTGAATATATTGAATTTAATAACGAAGATGCTAGAAATATATTAATAGAACGTAATTTAAGATTAGTTGCACATGTATGTAAAAAATATAATATTCCTAATTTAGAAACAGATGATTTAATTTCTATAGGTACCATTGGGCTTATTAAAGGCATTAACAGTTTCAAGCAAGACAAAGGTGTTAGGCTTGCTACATATGTTTCTAGGTGTATAGAAAACGAAATTTTAATGTATTTGCGTACTTCTAAAAAGTTAAATGCTGAAGTCTACTTAAATGAACCTATTGGCAAGGATAAAGATGATAATGAAATAACTCTTATTGATGTTTTAGTAACTGATGAAAAAAATGTAGAGGATGAAATAGATTTAAAATTTAAAATAAAAAAAATGTATCAAAAAATAAAAGAAATATTAAAATTAAGAGAAAAAACTATTATTGAATTACGATTTGGGTTAAATGGTGAAAAACCTAAGACTCAAAATGAAATTGCAGAAATGCTAGGTATTAGTCGCTCTTATGTGTCTAGAATTGAAACTAAAGCAATTGGTAAATTAGCAACAGAAATAAAAGAATAGGGCGTATTTAATACGCCCATAAATTTTATTAAAGTATATTTAATTGTTCTATTAAACTTAAATTGTTATTTGAACTTGTTTGTATTTCATTACTAATTGTATTTGTTGCAATTACATTATTATTAATTATATCCACAGGATTTTCCATTATTACAGTATTTGAACTTACACCATTTGTAGTTATTTGATTTGTTTGTACTGTATTTTCTGGTTTATTTTCTTGATTTATTGGAATTATTCCATTTGCTTTCATATAACTTTCTAATGTTACAGTTTTACCTTGATATTCTAGATATATTGTTTCTCTATTTTCACTAGTGATAGAATATATTCTATCAAAATTGCAAGGTGTTAATAAATTTCCTAGTGAATTTACTATTCCATATTTTCCATCCTTACAAACTATAATTCCTTCTATACTAGGGATTAATAATAAATTGTTTACCATTTTGTCTTTAGTTGTATTTGCAACATATCCAAAACTTTCCCAATTGAATCCTTGAATTTGTGTTCCTTCTTTATCGAATAATCCCCAATAATCACCTTGTTTTACAGGAATACAGTTATTATACAACAACATAGGATTTTTAATATCATCTGTTGGAAATAGACTTGCTTTTATTCCTATTTCATCATATTCTACATATAAAACCATATTTCCCTTTTTATTTGTAACACCTTTAAATTTATCTGTCTTTTTAACATAATATAATCTAGCATCTTTGTCTAATAGTTTAACTTCTTGGTATTCCAATGGAATATTAGTTACACCATCTTTAGTTATTAATCCTATTTTTCCACCTGATGTTACTAGAAATTCTTCTGTGTTTTCTATAAATTCAATATTTTCATATTTAGTTCCTATTAATGTATTATTTTTAGTATCTATTACACCATATTTTCCATTTTTTTCAATAACTACCATATCATATAAAATAGCTTTCTTGTTAATGAAGTTTGTGCTTATTCCTGTATATCCAAAATTCTTCATAACATAGTCTTTATATAATTCTGTTAATTTTTCTACTGTTAAAATTGTTATAGAATTTTTTTCTGCATTATATACAAATTGTATATTAGCTCCTACTTTGATTGCATCTTGCGTCACATACAACTTATTATTGATTCTTTGGACAGGTTCATCTATTAAATAAGTATAATAATCTACAGTTCCACCTACTAAAGTTTTATACACGCTATTAGAATTAAATTGAAATGTTGAAATTTCATTTTTACTTTCAATATAACATTTATCTATATCTTCTGAAAAGCTATTATAGCCTCCGTTATAATATGTATATCCAACAAGAGGTGCTATATCTTTTATTGAAACATATACTTTACTATTTTTAATAATAAATGTATCTTCTTGTACATCTGTTAAAGCTTCATCTATATATACCTTTAACGTCTTTGGTTGCATTGTTGTTATAAGCACTAATACAAGTAAAATAATCACAAATAAAATTATAGATGCAACTAATGCTATTAAAATTTTATTATGTCTATTTTGTGTTGGTTGTATGTTTTCATTAATCATTTGCATAAAAAATCCTCCTACTCTTTTGTATAACCATATTTTTTATAAAACTCATTTTTAAAGTTTAATAAATTATCATTCTCTATTTCTATTCTAACTCTTTCCATAAGTTTAGTCAAGAATCTTAAATTATGAATTGATAGTAATCTAATGCCTAATATCTCGTTTGTTTTAACTAAATGTCTAATATACGCTCTTGTATAGTTTTTACATGTATAGCAGTCACATTCTGTATCTAATGGTGTAAAATCTCTTTCATATGTTGCATTTCTTACAACAACTTTTCCATTCCAAGTCATTGCTGTTCCGTTTCTGGCAATTCTTGTTGGTAAAACGCAATCACACATATCTATACCACTCATTGCTGCTTCTATTAAATAGTCTGGTGTTCCAACTCCCATTAAATATCTTGGCTTATCTTTTGGTAATAAATTTGTTGTGAAATTTAATATTTCACACATTAATTCTTTTGGTTCTCCAACACTTAATCCCCCAATTGCATATCCAGGGAAATCCATTTCTATTAAATCTTTTGCAGATTTTTCTCTTAAATCTTTATACATTCCACCTTGAACTATTCCAAATAATCCTTGCTTTTCTGTATTTTTATGAGCCTCTCTACATCTTTTAGCCCATCTTGTTGTTAGTTCCATAGATTTTTTTGTATATTCATGTGTTGCAGGATATTCGACACATTCATCAAATGCCATAATTATGTCTGCACCTAAATCATTTTCTATTTCCATTACTTTTTCTGGTGACAAAAAATGTTTACTTCCATCCAAATGAGATTTAAATTCTACTCCTTCTTCTGAAATAGTTCTTAAATCTCCTAAACTAAATACTTGGAATCCGCCACTATCAGTTAAAATTGGTCTATCCCATCTCATAAATTCATGAAGGCCACCAGCCTCTTTAACTAATTTGCTTCCTGGTCTTAAATATAAGTGATATGTATTTGATAATATAATTTCTGCCTTAACCATTTCTTTTAATTCTTCTGGGGTCATAGATTTTACAGTTGCCTGAGTTCCTACAGGCATAAAAACTGGAGTTTGTATGTCTCCATGAGGTGTATGTATTACACCTCTTCTTGCACCTGTTTGTTTACATTCATGTAATAATTCATATGTTATTGCGCTCACTCTATCCTCCTAATTACTAATATATAAGCATTGCATCTCCGAAGCTAAAAAATTTATATTTTTCCTTAACAGCCTCATTATATGCTTGCATTATATATTCTTTTCCTGCTAGTGCAGAAACCAACATTATTAACGTAGATTCTGGTAAATGAAAATTTGTTATTAATGCATCTATACATTTAAATCTGTACCCTGGATATATAAATATACTTGTATCTCTTTCACATTCACTAACATATCCATTCTCATCTGCAATAGATTCTAAAACTCTGCATGATGTAGTACCAACAGCTATTACTCTGTTTTTATTTCTTTTTGCATTATTTATTTTTTCTACGTCTTCTTGTTTTATATAAAAATGCTCACTATGCATTTTATGTTCTTCTAATGTATCAACTTTTACTGGTCTAAATGTACCAATACCAACGTGTAAAGTTACATTTGCAATTTCTATACCTTTTTCTTTAATTCTTTCCAACAATTCTTCTGTAAAATGTAATCCAGCTGTTGGAGCAGCTGCTGAGCCTTCATATTTTGCATAAACAGTTTGATATTTTTCTTTTTCTTTTAATGTTTCTTTTATATATGGTGGTAATGGCATAAGACCAATTTCATCTAAAATCTCGTTGAATATTCCTTCATATTCAAAGTTTACAATTCTATTTCCGATCTTCTAAAACTTCCAAAACTTCTGCTTTTAGTAAGCCTTGTCCGAAGTTGACTTTTGCACCTTTTAATAGTTTTCTGCCAGGTCTTACTAACACTTCCCACTTATCATTTTCTATTCTTTTTAATAATAGAAATTCAACATTTGCTCCTGTGTTTTCTTTAATTCCATATATTCTAGCTGGTATTACTTTTGTATTATTAATTACTAAGCAATCACCTGGATTCAAATAATCTATAACATCTTTAAAAACTTTATGTACTATCGTTTTTTTGTTTTTATTTAAAACCATTAATCTTGCTTCATCCCTTTTATCATATGGATGTTGTGCAATCAATTCTTCTGGTAAAAAATAATCAAATTCTGATACTTTCATGTGCTATTACCTCGACTCTATCTTTTTATTGTTTTAAATAACAAATCTATTATTTCTTTTATTTCCTCTATTACATTTTGTGGTTCTTTAAAGAAACTTATTTCTAATGTATTAGAATAATTGCTATTGTGCATTGGTTTTAATTCATACACAATACTGTTCAATCCTACATATTCTCCTGTTTCTTTATTTTTTATTCTGCAATTCATATAATCTGCATACCATTCTTTTAAGCCTATTAAATCTTTAGCTTTATATCCAAATTTTTCATAGTCATGAAGTTTTGGTCTTTCATAGCCATATTCCTCTGAATTTCTTTCTAGAGAATGTAAAAATTCATGTAAAAATACTTCTTCTGGAAATGTATTTATTCTATTATCATATTTATATATATAGCTATTTTTATCATTAGGTAACCTAATATTTGAAAAACCTATTCCGTAATAATCCATTCCACCGTAAACCTATCCAATCCTGAACTGGTATTTCCAAATCTTTTACTGTATCTCCCATTCTTATTGCAACAAAGATATGGTCATATTCTTCTTTTGTTACATATTTGTCTATTAAATCTTTAACATCCTTTGTATCAATATAGTTTCCATGTTCTTCGCTATATGAAACTGTATTAACTGGTGAATCTATTTCTATAATATCATATGTTACTGTCATTTTTCCGTTTGTTAATGTTTTACAAGCATCTTTGAATCTCTCCATATCTTGTTTTATATAGTTAATATCATCTGCCGTCATAGATAATT
The DNA here is from genome assembly GCA_964613425.1 of uncultured Lachnospiraceae bacterium. Classification (GTDB taxonomy): domain Bacteria; phylum Bacillota; class Clostridia; order TANB77; family CAG-508; genus CAZTHC01. The sequence goes on along the minus strand of CAZTHC010000015.1, from coordinate 12,520 downwards.
TTACATTTTTATTATTAACATTAACATCAACATTTTTTAATATGAAACATACCATATTCCAATTAGTATCTTTTGTATATATTCCCATTTCTAGTTTGAAATCTGAAAACCAAGCTGTTCCTTTGCAATTATCTTCATTTCCACCAAGTCTAAAACCTATTTCTATTTCTTCTCTATTTTTAGAATTGAACTGTATTTCTATCTTTTGCCAATCTTGTGTTCCGTTTATTACCTTAGAAGATTCAACAGTTTCAACTATACTAATTTGTGCACCACAAATAGTTCCTTCTTTTTGTGTGATTACATCTTTTGTTTTCACCATACAAGATAATTTATACGGTGTATTAGGTATAACTTTCATCTTTTTATAAAATATGGCATCATTATAATTAGGTGACTCTATTTTAAAACTCGCCATTTTTGAATACTTTATATTATCATCTCTTACAAAGCTTGAAGTGCCTATATTAAACTCCGCTTTTGTAAAATCATTAAAATAATTTGTTTTATAAATTCCATAAAAATGTTTTAAAACCACTAACAAAATAATTACAAAAATTACTGTGATTATTCTAGATAAAATACTTCTTTTTTTTATACCCATATATTCAAATTACCTCTCAAAACATATATTTATATTATACAGATATAAATGTATAAAATCAAGAAAAACATTTATAATGTTTTAACTTCTTTTTTTTAATTCTTCTGCATGTTTTAAAGAAATTTCAGTTATTTCCCCGCTTGCTATTCTGGCAATCTCATTTATAGATTCCTGTTTATTTAATATTCTAATTGAAGTTTTTGTTTCATTATTAATTACATTTTTACTGATATAATAATGATTATTTGCTACTGCAGCAATTGGTGCTAAGTGTGTAACACAAATAACTTGATGCTTTTTTGATATGTTTTTAATTTTTTCTGCAACACTTTTTGCAGCTATTCCACTTATTCCAGTATCAATTTCATCAAACACTAAAACATCTTTTTTATCCACATCTGCTAAAACAGACTTTATAGCTAACATTATTCTTGACATTTCCCCACCAGATGCAATTTTTACTAATGGTTTGTATTCTTCCCCTATATTAGTAGAAATTAAAAATTCTACATTATTTAGCCCGTTTTCATTAAACTTAGAATTATCTGAATATTCTACTTTTGTTAGAAATTTAGCATTTTTCATTTCTAAATCCTTTAACTGAATATTAATCACTTTGTCCAATTCCGCTGCATAATCTTTTCTAACATTGTTCATTTGTTGTGCAATATATTTCATTTTACTTTCTAAATTTGATAGTTTTGTTTTTAAATCATTAATAAATTCATCTAGATTTTCAATTTCAAATATTTCGGTTTTTATTTCTTCACAGTACTTTATAATTTCTTTTTCGTTATTTCCATATTTTCTTTTAAGTTCATAGATTATGTCTAACCTTTGTTCAATTTTTTGTCTATCTTCTTCATCAAAATATGTTTCCTCACGTAATGCACTAATATCTCTTGAAAGTTCTTGAGTATTGTAATAAATCTCTCTTATTCTCTCTAAAATATTTTCGTATTTTTTATCTAAATTTTCTATTTTCTCCATACCTTTAACTGCCATACTAATACTGTCTAATGCCTTTTCACTTATTTGCAAATCTGTAATATTTAAATTTTCAGATATCTTTTCAGAATTTAAAATTATTTTTCTTTTTTCTTCTAATTCTTCTTCTTCTCCTTCTTTTAATTTTGCAATTTCAATCTCATTTAGTTGATATCTTAACAAATCTAATTTTCTTTGCTTTTCCTTGTCATCTCCATAATTTTTCTTCAACTCTTCTTCTAATTTTTTATACTCTTGATATAATTCACTATATTCTTCTTTATATTTTGCTAATTCAATTTTTGAAAATCCATCTAAATATTCAATATGTTTATTAGTATCTAGTAAAGTTTGATTTTCATGTTGACCATGTATATCTATAAAATTTCTCATATACTCTTTTAATTCATTTACAGTTACCATTCTTCCATTTATTTTGCAAAGATTTTTACCGTTTTTGTTTATTTCTCTTGAAATTATAATGTCTTCTTTTTCTCCTAAAATACTCATTTCAACATATGAATATTCTGTTCCTGTTCTTATAATTTCTTTAGAAAATCTTCCTCCACTTAATATTTCTAATGAATCTATTATTAGTGTTTTTCCTGCACCAGTTTCTCCAGTCAAAACATTAAATCCAGAATTCAAATCTATGCTTAATTCATCTATAATTCCAACATTTTTTATATGTAAAGTATTAATCATAACATTACCTCTTTTGCGAATTTCTGTTTGGTATTATTATATACTATATTTTAGGTTTGTCAATGATTTTAATAAAATATATTAGAAATATATTTTCCCTACGTTTAGCTACCTTATTAATAAAAATAACATTGTAGGGGTTGGCGTCCTCGACGACCCGATTAAGCAAAAAGAACTGTTTTCACACAGTTCTTTTTTTGTTTCTAAGTACTATTAGTTGCAACCTCTTCCACAACCACATCCGCAGTTTGTAAATAATAATAAGAAAATTATTATAAAGAATAATATTTCGCTATCTCCACAGCATCCTCCAAATAGTCCACTTAAAGGTCCGTTTCCACAACCACATCCACAATTTCTTTCTTCTTGCATTTTTTTCCCTCCTCTTTTTTTATTATATGATATAGTATGTTTTTTTCTGTTTTTGTGTTACAATAAAGGCTATAAATATTAAATAATTTTATTTGGAGGTTATATGAATAATATAGAACTTTTATCTCCTGTTCGGTGACTTTAAATGTTTAAAAGCTGCTGTTCAGAATGGTGCAGATACAGTTTACTTTGGAATAGACAATTTCAATGCTAGAGCTTTTGCTGAAAATTTTACTTTAGATAATTTAAAAGAAGTTATTAGCTATGCAAAGCTCAGAAACGTAAAAACTAATTTAACTTTAAATACTTTAATTAAAGATTCTGAATTTGAAGAAGCTGTAGCTATTGCTGCTAAAGCATATGAATTTGGAATTGATGCAATAATTGTACAAGACTTAGGATTAGCGAAATATTTAATAAATAACATTCCTGGATTGCCTATTCATGCTAGTACGCAAATGACAGTTCATAATTTAGAAGGTGTTTTAGAGCTTGAAAAATTAGGTTTTAAACGTGTAGTTTTATCTCGTGAATTATCTATAGAAGAAATAGAATATATTTGTCAAAACTCTAATGTTGAAATAGAAGTTTTTATTCATGGCGCTCTTTGTATTTCTTATTCTGGTCAATGCCTATTTTCTAGTATGATTGGTGGGCGTTCTGGAAACAGAGGTAAATGCGCTCAAGCTTGTAGATTACCATATGAACTAATTTCAAACAATACTCCTTTAGAAAAAGGATATTTATTAAGTACTAGAGATTTATGTGGTTTAGAATACTTACCTAGACTTATTAAAGCTGGTGTGAAATGCTTTAAAATTGAAGGTAGAATGAAAAATCCTGAATATGTAGCAACAGTTACTAGAATATATAGGAAGTACATGGATTTAGTTTTTAACAATTGTGAATACACAGTTTCTGAGAAAGATAAATTAGATTTATTGCAAGTTTTTAATAGAGGCGAATTTTCAACAGGTCACTTAACTAAAAATTCTAATTTAGTTTTTCCTAAAAAGCCTAATAATATGGGACTTTTATTGGGTACAGTTTTATCATACAATTCTTCTAAAGGCTATATAAAACTTAGACTCGAAAATAATATTTCAATAGGTGATTCTCTACATGTAGAAAAAGAAAGTAACAGTTACAATCTTTCTGAAATTTTTATAAAAAACACAAACTTAAAAGTAGCTAATATTGGGCAAATAGTTGAAATCGGCAGACTTAAGGGTAATATTTCTGTTGGAGATAAAATATATAAAATAATGGATAAAACGCTTCTAGAAGAAGCAAAAAAAACATATTCAGATAATTCTGAATTTAAAAAAATTCAAATTAATGCTAATATTTGTATAAAAAAAGATGTACCTATTGAATTAGAAATATATACAAATTCAAATTCTGGATTTTATAGTGATATAAACTTTAGTTTAACCTCTGATATTATTCCAGTTGAAGCTATTAATACGCCAATTACAGCTGAAAGAATCTCTCAACAATTATCTAAAACAGGTGGTACACAATTTGAACTTGATAAAATAAATGTTACATTAGATGATAATTTATATATTCCAAATATAAGTGGTTTAAATGAATTACGAAGAACTGCTTTAGAGAAATTACAAGACATTGTTATATCTAAATACTCAAACAATAATATTAATAGCTTTAATTTTTCAATGTCTAAAAATTGTTCTGCAATTTCTAACAATAAAAATATTTCTATTTTGTTAAATACTTTAAATACTAATATCGACTATACTTCTATTGAAAATGCAAACAATATTTATATACCTTTAAAATATTTTTTCAGTAATGAATACGAAACAATAATAAAAAATATTTGCAATAAATTTAAAACATATATTTATATTCCAACTATATTAAGAAATAACTATTTAAAACTAATTAATGCTAAATTGGATAATATAATAACGAAATTTAAACCATCTGGATTTGTTATTTCAAATATATCACAAATTGAAATGGTTTCAAAATATAATTTAGAGTTAATTGGTAATTATACTTTAAATATCTTTAATAAATACTGTTTATTTGAATACAAAAATTTAAATTTTAATAGATTAACTCCTTCTCCTGAATTAAACAAACAGGATTTATTGGAGCTTTCTAATTTTACTAATTTTGAATATATTGTATATGGAAATTTGCCATTAATGACTATGAATTATTGTTTAATTGGTAAATCAAATAATTGCAATCCAAACTGCAATAAATCGTGTATACATGATAAGTATTATTTGAAAGATAGACTTGGATACATATTTGAAACAGCACAAGATAATATAGAAACTATTACTACTCTTTACAATAGTAAAACTACCTTTATTAATAGTTCAAATTTAAATTGCAACAATTTTAGAATTGACATTTTGCACGAAGATATTGACGAAATTAACTCTATTATATCTGCTGTACAATCCGGAAACAGATTAGAAGGATTACATTATACTAATGGATTATTTGATAGAATGTGTTAGTTTGAACAAATTGTTTGCAATATATTTCATTTTTGGGCGTATACAATACGCCCCTACAATATAACCACAATTTATACAAAAATAGAGTGTATATTAATACACTCTATTTTTTATTAACTCTTATTTAAATCTTCTTCCTGTTTTTCTTCCTCTATGTGAATTGTCATCATCTTCATCATTCTCATAATCATCAAAACTATTATCATCTTCAAATGAGTTATCCGGTTTATATGTAAATTCATCACTTTCATCATCATCTTCTTGTTCTTCTACATTATATTTATCTTCAGTAAGTTTATCTTTTTCAAGTCCTTCTAAAAATGCTTTACTAAATTTGTTTACTTCGCTAACAGATTCTGGATTTTTATTTACGTAATCTTCTACAAAATCATAATCATAATCTATTTCTTCTTTTCCACTTTTCCTATTTTTTCTATGTCTGTATTCTATAACTGCATATGTAATACCCATTAAAGCTATAAGAACTACACAAACTATATAAATTACTTTTTTCATATCATCATTATCAGATTCGCCATTAGTAATACTATTTGTAATTCCTGTTGTTAAAGTTTCCTCTACTGATGGATTTGTAATAACTATTTGATATGTTTTTGTTTCTTTTCCATCTGCTGATTTTACAATAATAGTTATAGTATTTTCGCCTATTTCTAATTCTTTATCTCCTAAAATTTCTACATTTGCATCTTCTTTACTTGCAATAGATGTAACAGAAACGTTTGCTACATTTTCTTGTAATTTGCAAATGTATTCTGTAACATCTGCTTTAAAGTCTGGTGATAAATACATTTCAATATTTTTTCTTTCTTTTGTAATACCTAGTAAAGATAATTCTTTTAACCCAAATACTTCTTTAGGCTCTCTCGTAACTTTTATTATATATGTATTAGTTGATCCATCTTCTGCTGTTACAACAATTTTAACCTCATTTTCGCCTTCTTTTAAAGATGTATTTCCTATAACCTCATATTTAGATTTATTATCATCTTTAGTTGCAGAAATTTTTATTTCTTCTATATCATTTCCTACTTTTAATGTATACTCATTTTTATCTTTATCAAAATCTGGTGTTAAACCTGTTGGTGTTATTGTAACTGAACGTAACTTTGAATTAGTAGATTTCTCTTCTTCTTTTTCTGTTCTAGTTATATTCATTGTGTATACTTTTTTAGTTCCATCTTCTGCTGTTACTGTAACTTCTAGAACGTTTTTCCCAATCTCTAATGCTTTATTACCTACACCCTCTATAGTTGCTTTATCACTTGAAGCATATGCATACACTTTAACAGTATCTACATTCTTTGGTACTGTAAAATCATATATTGTTTGATTAGCTGTAAATCCTCTGAAATCATTTGGTTCTATTCCTAAATTTCTTAAATCCGCATCACTAGATTTTGTTGGTTCGGCTGGTGGTGTTTGTGGTTCTGGGTCAGTTGATGGCGGTGTTACTGGTTCCGGGTCCGTTGCTGGTGGTGTT
>CAZTHC010000015.1:0-5750 GCA_964613425.1 uncultured Lachnospiraceae bacterium | reverse complement strand
GTTGCTGGTGGTGTTTCTGGAGTAGGATTAGTTACTGCAATTGTAATAGATTTTGAAACATTAATTGCCTGTAAGTCATTTCCTGTTATTTGTCCAGATAACGTTATTGTATATGTTCCTTCTTTTTCTGAAGTAAATGTATTAGTTATTACTGTTTGTGATACCTCATGTCCTGCTGATTCTGCTGAAGCTGTATTTCCAGATAAACTTCCTCCACTTTTGCTAACACTTAAGTTCCATGCTTCTGCACTTTGAACTGCTACTGTAATATTTGCAGTTTCTCCTTTTTTTATACTTGTAGATGATGTGCTTATACTTGCACTCGCCGCATACACATTGCTTATTAGTATAAAAAATGCAAACATAATAATTAAAGATAATAAAATTTTTAAATTCTTTTTCATAAGAACCTCCTATAAACTAATCTTTTGAGTTTTTAATAATTGTCTTTGCATCAATGCCAAATCTATTACATCTATTTCTGTTTTATTTTTTTGTAATATACCAGAAATTAAATATACATCTTTTAAAAGGTTTGTTTTTAATAAATGTCTCTTTATTAAAGCTAAATCTATTACATCTACTAGTCCGTCTCCATTTAAGTCACCTTTTTTAATTATTGTATAACTTGTTTTATCTATTGTAACTTTTGAACCAGTTCCAAGGCTTACCGTATTAGCCACTAATTTTCCACTTTTATCTACTGCTGTTATTGTTTTTCCTGTTGTTTTATTTTTAATATCTTCTAATGTAGTATTAGGTTCCATTATTATTTGTTTTTTTGTTTCTTCTAATTTAAAATCGACTTGCTCTTTCTCTACTGGCTTTTCTTCCGGCTTTTGCTCTGGCTTCTCTTCTGAAACTATTTTCAAATAATCTGTTGCCACATAACCTTCAACTCCATCTGGTGTTATAACTTTATCCCAGCAATAACCAGCTATAATTTCTATTCCTTTTTCTAATCTCGTTATTGTTGTTCCTTGTGGTACTGAAGATAACCATGATCCATTAGGAGCACTTCTAACATTTAAGCTTCCGTTAGCTATTACTATTACCTGTTCTCTATTTTCCAAACTACTTTCACTTAAGTATTTAGAATTCATATATCCTTGTCTTCCATCTGCTAACCTTACTCTTTGCCATAAACCATCTGTCTTATTATAACCTTTGTCCTCTATAACTGTAACACTCTGTCCTGCTGAAATTGTTGTTATAACAGTAGTGTTCTCTGTTCCAGGACCATTTCTTACATTTACGGTAGTCGTAGTAAATACCGTTTTCTCACAATTTGTAATATCATTTATTTTTTCTATAAAATAACGTGCAATATATCCTATTGAACCATTACTTAAAACTACCTTATCCCAAAAATATCCATTTTCTTTTCTTGCTGAAATCTCAATTCTTAATAAAATATCATCCTTATTTACTTTTGCTATAGAAGATGTACCAGTACTGTTTCCAGCTCTCACATTTATATTTGTATCTATTACTTTTACATTTTCTGTACAAATAGTGTTATCTTTAGGATATTGAGATACTTCTGCAGGCATATTCTTATATAATGGAATAACAAAATTCAAATTGCCATTTAATAGATCCAATTCTTTATAAGACTTATACATTGTTTTACCTTCATTTAATGGTGCTACTATATTTTGCATATATTGGTAAGTATATAAAGAACCATCTGAATTATCTACATCAAATTTTTGTAAATATAAAGTATCTTGTCCACTTGCAATGTAACCTCTAACTAAAAATTCTGCTCCGCCTAATATTGCCTTTTCAGGATTATCCCATCCCTTTTCCTTTGCATAATTTAAAGCATTTGCTATTATTACAGAGCTACTATTTCCTGTTGCTCGTATGTTAAATATATTATAATATCCTTTATGATTTTCTACAGTTCCACTTGCAGTGCTACTACCTCTTGCCCCTTGCTCTTGCTTAATTCTTGATGCTAAGTGATATGGGCTAACATTATATTTTTCTCCTGCTTCCATTATTACTTGAGCATAAGATTTTTCTAATATTTGTTCTTTTCCTTCGCTATCTAGGTATTTGATTTTTTCTCCCTGCATAAATGTTCCAGCTATTATTTTGTTTACTCCATTTATAGTTTGATTGTCTTTTGAAAAAGATAATGTTTCAAATTGAAATATATTTTCCTCTGTCAAAAAATTTCTTGGATCCATATAATATGCAACTGCTTTTTCAGATGCACAACACCAGCTACCATTATCATATCTTGTATTGCCACAAACAGTGCATAGCCATTCGCCTGTATGGTTTTGTACTAAACTTCTCGTGTGTCTTACTATTGTTTCATTTTTCAATACTTGTGACCAATCTAAATCTGTATATAATAATGTAAAAGTCCAATTTGGATGTGTTTGTTGTAAAGATTTTAAAAGTGTTTTATAACCTGGATATAAATTTTCATCTATTGAATCTATATTACTTGTTCTTGTTTGTGCAATTGCAAAAACTGGTTGTATTGAAATAAATATATATATAAATACTAGTAAACTAGCTATTATTTTACTTAATGCGTTTTTCGATAAAATGCTATTTTTATCTAACATTTTTTCTCCTCCTCTTTTGCTAAAAATATACAAATAAAGTATATATTATCGAATTTTACAAGTCAAGTATAAAAGCACTTTTTTTATAAAAATATCAATATAATTTTAACAACATATAATATATTAATTTATTTTAGAAAGGATACTTACATATATGAATAAAAACATTAATTTTGCACTTGTTGGTGCTACTGGTCTTGTTGGTAGAACTGTTATTAAGGTTCTCGAAGAATTTAATCTACCTATTTCCAATTATTCTTTTTTTGCCTCTAAAAAATCTGCTGGAAAAAAAATAACTTTTCTTAATAATTCATATCTTATTAATGAGTTAACTCCTTCAAGCTTTGATTCTAATTTTGATTTTGCTATTTTCTGTGCTGGAGGTACTATTTCAAAAGAATATGCTCCGATTGCTAATTCAAATGGTTGCATTGTTATTGATAATAGTAGTGCTTTCAGAATGGATTATGATGTTCCTTTGGTAGTTCCAGAAGTTAATTCCAATTCTATTTTTGAACATAAGGGTATAATAGCTAATCCTAATTGTTCTACAATTCAGGCAGTTGTTCCTCTAAGCCCATTGGATAAAATTTTTACAATTAAGCGTATTGTATATTCTACATATCAAGCAGTTTCCGGAGCAGGTCAAAAAGGATTAGATGATTTCTACAATTCTATGGAAGGAGAACCACCTAACAAATTTCCTCATCCAATTTATAATAATTGTATACCTCATATTGATGAATTTTTAGGAAATGGTTACACAAAAGAAGAAGAAAAAATGATTAATGAAACTAGAAAAATTTTAAATAAACCTAATTTGCCTATTACAGCAACTACAGTTAGAGTTCCTGTTGCAAATTGCCATTGTGAATCTATTAATATTGAACTAGAAAAAGATTTTAGTTTAGATGATGTTAAAAACATTTTAAGTTCAAGTGAAGGAATTATTCTAGAAGATGACCCTTCTAAAAATATTTACCCATTACCTACAAATGCTAATAATACAAATAATGTTTATGTTGGTAGAATTAGAAGAGATTTTAGTGTTAAATCTCGGATTAAACTTATGGGTTGTTGCAGATAATATTCGCAAAGGTGCTGCAACAAATGCTGTTCAAATATTAAAAAAATTAATTGAAAGGTTGTGAAAAAATGAAAAAAATAATTTTTAAAGGTTGTGGTACTGCCATTGTTACACCTTTTACTAAGGATAAAATAAATTTTGAAGAATTTAAAAAATTAATAGAATTACAAATTTCTGAAAAAACAGATGCAATTATTGTTTGTGGTACTACTGGTGAGGCTTCTACAATGAGTTTGCAAGAAAAGAAATTAGCAATTAAATTTGTAGTAGATACAGTTAAAAAGGAAATCCCAGTTATTGCAGGTGTTGGTGGTAATTGTACTGCATCTGTAATCAATATGTGTAATTACTGTGAAAGTGTTGGTGTTGATGGTGTTCTGGCTGTTACACCATATTATAATAAAACTACTCAAGATGGCTTAATTGAACATTATAAAGCTATTGCAAATTCAACTAATCTTCCTATTATTTTGTATAATGTTCCTAGCAGAACTGGCTTAAATATTCTACCTTCTACTTGTTTGGAGTTATCTAAAATAAAAAACATTATAGCAATAAAAGAAGCAAGTGGAAATATTTCTCAAATTGCTGAAATACGTTCTTTATGTAAAAACAGATTACACATATACTCTGGTAATGATGACCAAGTAATGCCAATTTTAAGTCTTGGCGGAATTGGTGTAATTTCTGTTGTTTCAAATATTTCTCCAAAACTAATAACCAATATTACAAAAAATTTCTTTGATAATAACATTAATGCAGCAATCAAAGCACAGTTAAAAATTATCCCTCTTGTTAAAATTCTATTTTCCGAAACAAATCCTATACCAATAAAAGCTGCACTTAATTTATTAAATTTTAATTGTGGTATTCCACGTTTACCATTAATAGAACTATCTAAAGATAATACTGAAATTTTAAAGAACGAGCTGTACAAAATTGGTATTAAAAATTTTTCAAAAATTAACAAAAAATAATAAATATATGTTATAATTTATTTATATTTTGGGAGCGCTATAATGGAAAATATTGAAGAATTTAAATTAATTATTAAAGATATAGAAGAAAATCAAACCGTTCAAAAGATGAAACATTTCAGACAACACTGTGATATATCATGTTATGAACATTGTTACAATGTAGCATACTATAGTTATAAAATTTGTAAAAAATTAAAACTAGACTATACTTCTGTTAGTCGTGCTCGGAATGTTACATGATTTGTTTTTATACGACTGGAGAATAAAATCTGAACAGCATACATCATTACATGCATTTAAACATCCTTTTATCGCTCTAGAAAACTCTAAAAAAATATTTAATCTAAATATGAAAGAAGAAGATATTATTATTAAGCATATGTGGCCAGTTACTTTAAAATTACCAAAATATTTTGAAAGCTATGTTGTTACTTTAGTAGATAAATTCTGTGCTTTAAAAGAAAGTTTACAATATGCCAATAGTATTATCAAATCTAAAAAACTATATAGATATTCTTATGTTTTTTTAAGTTTATTAATTTTTAAAATTTAAAATATGTTTTTTAATTTAAAAGCTTCCTTTTCTTGTATATGAGAAACTAAAAAGGTGGCTTTTTCTAATTCTTGTATGCTATCTTCTAATTCATCTACGCTAATTGCAGCTTCAACACCTATTAATGCCAATTCAATTAAATCCAGTTCTTCATGAATTACTATTAAAGACCACTTATTATTTATTTCATCCCATTTTGTGGTAATTTTTTCAGATAAATCTTCTATTTCTTCTGTATCCCCTGTTTCAATTGCTTCTAATATTTTTGGCTTTAAGTTATCCAATTCACCTAGTAATTCGTTACTTGTTTTTACCAAATAATTTTGCGTAAAATATGCTGTTGTTAAAACAATTCCAATTACAAAAATAATAATTAATATTTCTTTCATAAAATTCCTTTATTATAAATAGTTTATCTATGAGATGTTTCGACTTCACTTTGTTTCGCTCAACATTGCCAATGGGGACGGAGGTTTTTGGCAATGTAGCAACCAAATGCAGGTGATATATTTTTCTTTGTTTCACTCTTTTGCTTGGCAAAA
>CAZTHC010000014.1:0-22113 GCA_964613425.1 uncultured Lachnospiraceae bacterium | reverse complement strand
GAAAAGAAATAAATAACAATAAAGAAACAAATAGCCAAATGAACATCAACTGGTATCCAAGCCCACTTGTAAAAATAGTACTAAGAAATAATTTTTTAATAGATTAGGAGGTAATAATTTATGGGGGAAAAAATTGATATATTAACAAATCTAGGAGAATTTACTGGTATGATTGCTACTCAAGAGGAATGCCACACTAAAGGATACTGGCATAGAGCTGTTTTTGGATTAATTATAAATGAAGAAGGTAATATTTTATTACAAAGGAGAAGTTCCACTAAAAAATTATGGCCAAACAAATGGGATATCACAGTTGGAGGACATGTTATATCCGGAGAATTTGGTAGACAGGCATTAATTAGAGAATGTGAAGAGGAATTGGGATTAAATGTATCAGATGATGAAATAAAATTCTTAGTAAGCTCTATTTCTAAATATGATCAAGGAGGTTATGTTAATAATCATTTTGATGAATGCTATTTAATTATAAAGAATGTAGATGTTAAAAAAATAAAATTGCAAAAAAGTGAAGTATCAGAAATTAAATTTTTTAAAAAAGATGAGTTGTTAAGTAGAATTGATAATAATTATGAAGGTATAACTGAAAAAAATATATCATGGTCTTTTGTAAAAAAAATATTAGAAAGTGATATTAGTAAACAATTTTTAATTAAGAAATAATTAATTTAGTAATGAGGTAAAAATGAAAAAAGTTTGTTATAATTTAAGTAATGAAAAAGTTCAACATTTAGTAAAAAGTGATGAAAAACTAAGTTTATTAATAAATCACATAAAAAGTTGTGAATTAAATATAGAAACAGATGGTTTCAAATGTTTAGTTAAATATATTATAGGGCAGCAAATAAGTGATAAAGCAAGGGAAACAATTTGGCAAAGATTGTGTTCTAATTTAGAAGAAATAAAACCTTCTAATATTTTGAGAATTTCTGATCATGAACTTAGAAAATTAGGGTTATCCTATTCCAAAATTTTATATATCAAAGAATTGGCTATAAATATTGTTGAAAATAATATTAATTTTAAAAAAATAAAGGGTTTAAGCGATGATGAAATAATAGGCGTACTAACATCTGTTAAAGGAATTGGAAGGTGGACAGCTGAAATGTATTTGATATTTTCTTTAGGGAGGGAAAATGTTATTCCTAGAGAAGATGGTACAATAAAAAGAACTATTAAGTGGCTGTATGATTTAGAAAATCTGCCGACAAAAAGTGAAATAGAGAGAATCTTTCAAAAATGGAATGGATATTCAACGATAGTGTCAGCATTTTTATGGAAATCAATAGAATTAAATTTGACACAGAAAACATTTATTGAAATGCTATAATGTTATAAGCAAAGGAGAATGAATAGTATGGATGATAATTATTGGATGAACTATACGATATATCTGGCTGATAAAGTAAATACATCAAAATTAAAAATAGGTGCAGTTTTAGTACCAAATGTTGCTGGTAAATACTATGATTCTTTTTCAAGTGATAACACATTAAATTGGTCATCGGTTTTATTACGTAAAATTAAAAATGTTAAAGAAACAAACTATACCTTATATGTAACTATTAATTCAATGCAAGACGATGGTGAATTTGATATTGAAAAGATAATAGAAACTATAAATCTAAAAAAAATTTATATAGGTTTGCCTGACCCACAATTAACAAAATATATAAAAAATGATCCTATAATATTAAATAATAATGTGTATAGATATTCTGATGAATTCCAGAAAATAATATTAAAGCAAAACAATGAACACTACGAAAGAAGCAAACAAAATATAAAAAATAATCCGTATTATGCAAAAAAACGAATAAGTAATTTTCTTATAGAAACATTAGGAAAAAAAGGATTTATTTTGACTAAAAATGAAATAGATAATAATAAAACAGTAGAGAAATTATCTCAATATATAAATAATAAATATAATTTGGATAATTCCGATACACAATTGCTAGTTACGGAATGTTTATCAGATTCATTTAATGATAAATATTCTACTTATGATTATTCAGACGATGCTAGATGTATAAGTAATACTTGGTTTTCTAACTTTTTAAACATTTATAAAAAAATCGATGATGAACCAATAGAGCAAAAGAATATTATAAATGTTGGCGTTGGAAGTGGACAAGAAGCAATAAAATTATTTTCTTTTTGTAAGCATATAACATTTGTTGATATAGCGAAAGATGGATTAGAAAAAATAAGCAAGCAGATTCCTTGCGCACAGATTATTTGTTTAAGAGCAGAAGATTTAAGCAAATTTAAAAATAGTGAATTTGATTTATATATTTCGTTAAGAACATATAACTCTTCTTTTTTCGATATTGATTTAGCAATTAGAGAGGCAAAAAGAGTTTTAAACAATAAGGGCAAAATTATCATATCAATTGCTAATGGCTTTTTGTATAAAAAACAAAAAAATATAATACCAGGATTAATAATTCCTAGTACAGATTTTGTTGATATATATCGTGGTTTAGATAAAATAAAAATATTGGTATCAAAGTTAATAGAGACAAAATTTATAAATATAAAATGTTATATAACCAATGAAGAAATTTATTTGGTTGCTACTTCTTCGTAGGCTAATTTATTTTGAATAAAAATTACTATAATATTATTTGTTAGAGGAGGGATATGATGAAAGATGACAAAACAAATGCTGATAAGATTTTAGAATTTGATTCAGAACTGTCACAAGTAGCGCTATGCGTTCCAGTTGGGTTTAAGATTATTAATCCTTATTTAGGTGAATCAAAACAACAAATAAATAAAATAACTACTGCGTTTTATAAAAAGTTTTATAATGATAATAAAAAACGAAAAATGATTTTAGGAAGCTCACCTGCTAGAAGAGGCTCAGCAGTAACCGGTGTACCATATGAGGATGCAAATCATTTACAAAATGAAACAGGAATATATATAGATAACTTTTATGTAAATAAATCCTCATCAAACTTTTTGTATGATGTTATAGAAAAGTATGGTGGCTGCAAAAAGTTTTATAATGATTTTTATATGAATTTTATTTGCCCATTGGGAATTGTAAGAATAAATTCAAAGGGCAATGAAGTTAATTGTAATTACTACGAAAATAAAAAATTGCAATCAAGTTTATATGATTTTATTTTAAAATCTATTAAGGAACAATTACAATTTAATATTGATACATCAATTTGTTATTGTATAGGTAGCGGAGAGAATTATGAGTTCTTAAAAGAAATTAATGATAAACATCATTTTTTTAAAACAATTATACCATTGGAACATCCAAGATATATAATGCAGTATAATTCTAAAAACAGAGATTATTATTTTGAAAAGTATTTAAGTGCTTTAAATTTAGATATTAAAAAGGAAAGGTGAAAATAATGAGAAAAGAAGAAAAAGTATATGTATTATTTGATACAAACGAAGTTTCTGTTTATAAATATGTAAATGAACTTGAACTGATAAAAAAAGAGCAGCTTTTTATCAACGAAACCTTAATAAATAACGAATTGTTTAATAAAATAGATAATTTTATAGCATGTTTGAAAAGTTTTATAGGAGAAGTAGATAATAAAAAAGTAAGATTGTTTGCTAAAGGGATATTTCAAGAGTTTTCGGAAGAAGAACAAAAACAATTGGTAATTCATGTTTATGTTACTACAGGACTTTACTTTAATATTATAAAACCTGATTTAGAAAAGTTTTATATTGAAAAAAGCATAGAATTTAATGGTACCAAGAATATTGTTGAAGGATTAGTTCATCAGGAATTTAGAAAAGTAGTTATATGCGGTAGTTTTCAAAAGCACATGAAGGAAATTAGTGAATTAATGGATAAATTGAATGAATATAATATAGAAATTTTGAGTCCATGGACAAAGGAAGTAGTGCAAGAGACTTTAGAAACTGATTTTATTCTTTTAAAAGGACAAGAATTACTTAATGAAAGAGATTCATGGAGGCATAAATTTGATCATATGAATAAATTTATAAAAGCCGATGCTATAATTGTATGCAATCCAAATGGAACAATTGGCAAAGGTACAATGTTTGAATTTGGATTTATGACTGCTTATTCAAAAAGAATAATATTTACAGAAGAACCAAAAGATTTATCAATAATGTTTCCATTCGAAATAGGATTGAATTTTTAATGTTTTTATATGTTATTATAAAAATAATAGATAAAAGTGTTTAATAAATAGGAGGAATATCTAATGAATATGTATCAAAAAAAAGAACAAAGAAAAAACAAAAAAATGAATGATGATGGAAAAAGTTTTTCTAATGTCTCCATTAACTGGTACCCAGGTCATATGGCGAAAACCAAAAGACAAATAACTGAAGATTTAAAATTGATAGATGTTATTATAGAATTATTAGATGCGAGAATACCTGTTTCAAGCCAAAATCCAGATATTGCAAAAATTGTAGAGGGTAAAAAAAGAATAGTATTATTAAACAAAAGTGATTTGGCAGAACCTATGCAAAATGATAAATGGATAGAGTATTTTAATAAAAAATCAATCCCAGCACTTGCTGTGGATTCAAATAGTGGGTTCGGAATTGAAAAATGTTTGAAAAAAATAGAAGAAGTAATGGCAGAGGACTTGCAAAAATGCGCATTAAAGGGTAGAATAAATAAGACAATTAGAGTTATGATTTTAGGAATTCCAAATGTAGGTAAATCTTCTTTTATTAACAGAGTTTCTAAAAAGACATCTGCTCAAGTTGGAAATAGACCAGGTATTACAAAACAAAAGCAATGGATTAGACTAAAAGAAAACATTGAATTACTAGATACACCAGGTGTTTTATGGCCTAAGTTTCAAAGTGAAGAGGTTGGACTAAATTTAGCATATACGGGAAGTATTAAAGACGAAGTAATTGAAAAAGTAGAAATAGCATTTTCATTATTGAAATACTTATATAAAGAGTACAAATCTAATTTATTAGAAAGATACAAAATAAATACAACAGAAATAGATAGTATTATTGATGAAGAAGAAAATACAACAATACTTAATTTAATGTATTTAATAGGCAAAAAAAGAGGTACAATAGTTTCTGGTGGAAATATAGACGAAGAAAAAGTTGCTAATATTGTATTAGAAGATTTTAGAAGCGGAAAATTAGGAAAAATAACTTTAGAAAAATGCAAATAAAAATGTGGAGGAAAAATATTGGATATAAATGAACTATTAAAAGGAAAAAAAACTGAAGAAGAAGTAAACCAGATGTCACCATTAATTTGGGCATATGTTGGAGATGCTGTATATGAACTATATGTAAGAACAAATCTAATTAATAGAACAAACTTAAAACCACATAATTTACATATCGAGGCTATTAAATTTGTTAAGGCAAAAGCTCAAGCAGATTTATTAGCTAAGATATATGATGATTTAACACAAGAAGAACAAGAAATAGTACGTAGAACAAGAAACACTAAAAATCATCATATAGCAAAAAATGCAGAAATATCAGATTATATGTATTCTACTGCATTTGAAGGATTAATAGGTTATACATATTTAACAAATAACACACAAAGATTAAGTGAAATTTTGAAAATGTGTATAGAAGAATAAATGGTTACATGCTCTTATAGCTCAGTTGGTAGAGCAACAGATTCGTAACCTGTAGGTCGCCAGTTCGATTCTGGCTAAGAGCTCCAAAAATTGAGGAGTAATTATTAAACATATATAGGGGCAGGGGTATAGCCCTGCCAGGAATATAAATACATTATAAAAAATGTAGGGGTCGGCGTCCCGACGACCCGCATGTTAATAAACCGGAGGTAGAAATGGGCTTTTTTGATAAATTAAAAGAAGGATTAAATAAGACAAAAACATCATTTAATGAAAAAATAAATGATGTATTTAGCAACTTTAGAAAAGTTGATGAGGAATTATTAGAAGAATTAGAAGAAATATTAATAATGTCTGATATAGGAGTAGACACTTCTTTAAAAATAATAAGCAATTTAAGAAATAGAATAAAAAAAGAAAACTTACAAGATGAGCAAGATGTAAAAAAAGCATTAAAAGAAGAAATGCAAGCAATATTAGACGGAGTAGATAAATCTTTAAATTTACAAACAAAACCATCTGTTATCTTGGTAGTAGGTGTAAACGGAGTTGGAAAAACTACATCAATAGGAAAAATTGCTAATAACTTAAAGAAAAACGGAAAGAAAGTTGTAATAGCTGCAGCAGATACGTTTAGGGCAGCTGCAGTAGAACAATTAGAAATATGGGCTAATAGGTCAAATTCAGAAATAGTTAAAAGAAATGAAGGGACAGACCCAGCTTCTGTTGTATTTGATGCAATAAAAATAGCAAAACAAAATGATGCTGATATATTAATTTGCGATACAGCAGGAAGATTGCACAATAAAAAGTATTTGATGGATGAACTTTTAAAAATTAAAAAGGTAATCGATAAAGAACTACCAGATGCTAATAAAGAAGTATTATTAGTTATAGATGCAACAACAGGACAAAATGCAATTCAACAAGTTAAAGCATTTAAAGAAACGGTAGATTTAACAGGACTAGTATTAACAAAATTAGATGGAACAGCAAAAGGTGGAGTTGTTCTAGGAATAGTAGATGAAAATAAAATTCCAGTGAAATTTATTGGAATTGGTGAAAAAATAGATGATATGGAAGTATTTAATTCAGAAGAATTTATAAATGCAATAGTATAATCAAAAGGAGGACAAAAAATTGCAGAAAACTCTAAAAGCAAATGTACAAAGGAGAAAGAGACCATTATTGGTATTGGCATTTTTAATAATAATTGCTATATATTCATTTGTTACTTTAAAAGGTGAATATTTGCAAATGTTAGAAATTGGAGAACAATACATAGATGTATTTAATACAAACTTAAAAATGAAAACAATAACAATTTTAATTAATTTCTCTATATTGTTTTTAATAATGTATTTAACTACAAGAAAAATTAAAAAAGGCTTGAAATCGTTTTTCGTTGAAGAAAAATTGGAAATTCCTAAATTACCAAACAAGTCAATATCTTTAGTTTTTAGTACTATAGTTACATTACTTTTATCTAATACCATAATGCAAAAAGGAATTCTTGCTTTTAAAAGTGCATGGTTTGAAATAAGTGATCCGGTTTTTAATATGGATATTGGGTTCTATATGTTTCAAAAACCATTCATCGAATTTATTCTTTTTTACATAATTATTGTATTGGCATTTTTAATATTATATATTGCATTATACTATATAATAACGTTTAATGTATATTTTAAAGATGGAATAAATGTAGAAACATTGAAGAAGAGCGCAGCAATTAAACAAATAACAAAAATTATTATACTAATTTCAATAGGAATTGCTTTAATAACTTTAATAAAGACACAAGACATATTATTTGATAAGTTTTTAAAAATAGAAGAAAATACAAAAGGCTTGAGCTTATTTGGTGCTGGAGTTACAGATGTTACAATTAAACTATGGGGATACAGAATTTTAGCTTTACTAATACCAATTTCTACAATTTTTGCTATAAAAAATTTAAAAAGAGGAAATGTTAAAAAATGTATTATTACAATAGCTATAATTCCAGTCTTTTTAGTGATGTTATTTATAGTAATGTTATTGTTTCAAATTATTTATGTAAGACCAAATGAATTAGACAAGCAAAAAACATATATAAATTATAATATTGATTATACAAGAAATGCATATGGAATAAATATTGAAGAAAAAGAAATTGAAAATACAGGAATTATTACAGAAGAGGATATTGCAAATAATGAAGAAATTTTATCAAACATTGCTATTGTAAGCGAAGATATAACATTAAAGAATTTAATGCAATATCAAACAAATTCAGGATATTACCAATTTAATAGTACACAATTACAATTATGCAAAATTAACGGAGTTGATAGGCTAGTATATGTAACTCCTCGTGAAGTTACAAACGGAAATAGAACATATAATGATAAGACTTATGAATATACACATGGATTTGGAACAATAGTAACATCTGCGGTTACAACTAATGAAAATGGAAGTTTGAATTATATTCAAAAAGATATATTAGCACAAACCGAAGATATTAAGATAGAACAGCCAAGAATTTACTTCGGAATAGAAACAAACGACACAATAATAACAAATGCAAAAGGCAAAAAAGAATTTGATTACCAGATTAGTGGGGAAAAGAATAATGAATTTAGCTATACAGGAGAAGCAGGAATAGATTTAAACTTTTTTGACAGGTTAGTATTAGGAATATCTAAGGGCGATTTTAAACTAGCATTCAATACAAACTATACAGAAGATAGTAAGATATTAACAAATAGAAACGTATTAGAAAGAGCAAAAAAAGTTATGCCATATTTATTGTATGATGAAAATCCATACTTAGTGTTAACAAATGAAGGAGATTTGAAATGGGTTTTAGATGCATATACAATTTCTAATAATTATCCATATTCTCAAGAAACAACAATACATGTTAATGGAATGAGAAAAGATATAAATTATATTAGAAATTCTGTTAAAGTTATTATAGATGCATATGATGGAACAGTGCAATTCTATATAACAGATAGAACAGATCCAATAGTAATGGCATATAGAAACATATATAAAAACTTATTTATGGATTTAGATGCACAAATACCTACAGAAATTCAAGAACATATAGTATACCCTCAATATTTGTACGAAATTCAAGCAGATATACTTAAAAATTATCATAAAGTTCAAACAGAAGTATTATATAGAAATGATGATACTTGGGAAATTGCAAAACAGAGTGCAAATAAAGCAACTGTAGCAGGAGTAGAAATTACACCATATTATACATTAATTAAAGAAAACGAAAAAAATGATATTGGTTTAATTATTCCATATACTTTAGAAAATAAGCAAAATCTAGTGTCTTATCTAGTAGGAACATATGATGAAGATAGTAAATTGAAGTTGGTTTTATATAAATTTAAAGATGGAAGTAATGTTTTGGGTGCAATGCAATTAGTTCAGCAATTAGAGGAAGATAAAACTATATCACAGGAATTAGCAAAATTAGAAGTACCAGGAACGAAGGTAATAAAAAATCTAATGATAATTCCAATTAATAATACATTATTATATGTAGAGCCAATTTATCAAGTGGCAGTAAATGAATCACAAGCGCCAATACTAAAAAAAGTAATAGTAGCATCTGGAAATAAGGTTTCAATAGGAAATAATTTGAAAGAAGCTTTAGAAAATTTATTATCACATTATGCGGTTGATATTGAAATTGAAAACACAGATAATGTAGAAGACTTAATACAACTAATAATAAAGGCAAACAATAATTTAGAAGAATCAAATAAAAGTAATGACTGGGAATTAATTGGAAAAGATATGAAGAAATTGCAAGCATTAATTAAAAAACTAGAAGAAACTGTAGAACCAAAAAAGGGAACAATAATTCAAGAAATAGCAAATACATTATTACCAGTAGAACAACAATAAAAACAAAGGAATATAAAATAAAAAACAGCTTAAACTATAATAAAGTTTAAGTTGTTTTATTTTAAGGGGTGTCATGTTAAAGAAAATAGAAAAGAAGATTGATAAAATTAATAAACAATTAGAAGAAGCAAATTTATCTGAACTAGTATATTTTTTAGGCAGCAAAAAAGAAATATTCTTAAGAAATATATTAGCAGGAATATCAAAAGGAGTAGGTATTGGAATAGGAATAACAATAATAACAGCAATACTAGTATACTTCCTGCAAAAACTAGTGAAACTCAATATTCCAGGAGTTGGAGAATATATTTCAGATATTGTAGATATTGTGGAAAGAAGAAAATAAAATTTAAATTTGATTTTTACAAAATATTGAAAAAGACTTGAAAAATAGCTATAAAAGTGTATATAATAAAAGATAATTGAAAAGAAGAAAGAATAGGAGAGAAACAATGGAATCAATAGACTTAAAAAGTAAATTTTTGAATTTTTTTGAAAGCAAAGGACATAAAATAATACCAAGTGCACCAGTTGTACCAGAAAATGATCCAACTTGTTTATTTAACACTGCTGGAATGCAACCATTAGTACCATATTTAAAGGGACAAGTTCACCCGGAAGGAACAAGATTAGCAGATGTTCAAAAGTGCTTTAGAACAAATGATTTAGAAGAAACAGGAGATACAACACACCATACATTTTTTGAAATGTTAGGAAACTGGTCTTTAGGAGATTATTTCAAAAAGGAATCAATAGCATGGAGCTTTGAATTTTTAACAAAAGTTCTTGAAATACCTGTTGAACGCTTAGCTGTAACTGTTTTTAAAGGAAATAGTATTGTGCCTGCAGATGATGAATCAGCTGAACTTTGGAAAAGTTTTGGAATATCTGAAAATAAGATAGCGTATTTAGGAGAAGAAGATAATTGGTGGCCAAATATGCAATTACAAGGACCTTGTGGACCAGATACTGAAATTTTTTATTGGAGAAGTAATGAACCTATTCCAGAAAAGTTCAATCCAGAAGATGAAAAGTGGGTTGAAATATGGAACAATGTGTTTATGCAATATAACCATGAACAAGATGATACATTTTCACTATTAAAAAATAAAAATGTAGATACAGGAATGGGAGTTGAAAGAGTAACAGCCATTCTTGAAGGAAAAACAGACAATTACAAATCATCTATTTGGAAAGATGTAATAGAAAAAATAGAAGAAATATCTGGGTTATCATACGAAGATGAAAAATATACAAGAAGTATGAGAATAATAGCAGATCACATAAGAGCAGTTGTAATTATAAGTGGTGACGATGCAGGAATAAAACCATCAAATACAGACCAAGGATATCTTTTAAGAAGATTAATAAGAAGAATAATAAGATATGCAAAAAACTTAAATATAAATATTGAAAGTGACTGGGAGCAAGAACTAGCAAATTTAATAATAAATAAGTATTCTACATACTATAAAGAATTAGACAGAAATAGAGAAACGATACTAGAAGTATTAAAAAATGAAAAAATTAAATTTAATAGAACTTTAGAAAAAGGCTTAAGAGAATTTGAAAAGGTTATAAACAATTTATCAGGAGATGAAATTGATAGAGATACAGCATTTAAATTATATGATACATATGGATTCCCAATAGAGTTAACAGAAGAGTTAGCAAAGGAAAAAAAATTAAAGGTTGATACTGTAGGATTTAAAGAAAAATTTATAGAGCATCAAGAAAAATCAAGACTTGGTTCAGCTCAAAAATTCAAAGGTGGTTTAGCATCAACAGGAGAAATAGAAACAAAATATCATACAGCAACACACTTGTTAAATGCAGCGCTAAAAAGAGTTCTAGGAGAACATGTACATCAAAAAGGAAGTAATATAACAGCAGAAAGAATGAGATTCGATTTTTCACATGATTTAAAAATGACAGATGAAGAAAAGCAAAAAGTTGAAGATTTAGTTAATGAATATATAAAAATGGAAATTCCAGTAGAAAGATTTGAACTTCCAAAACAAGAAGCATTAAATATGGGTGCAGAGGCGATGTTTATAGAAAAATATGGAGACATAGTTACAGTATATAAAATTGGAGATGTATCTTTAGAATTATGTGGTGGGCCACATGTTGAAAACACAAATGAATTAGGTCATTTTAAAATAATGAAAGAAGAAGCTTCTTCATCTGGAGTAAGACGTATCAAAGCAATATTAGATTAAACAATATTACCGTATTTGATGAATTGATAAAATGAATTTCGTAGGGGCGTATTGTATACGCCCGATAATGCAAAATTATTATAGGAGGAATAAAAATGGAAGATTGCATATTTTGTAAAATAATTAAAAAAGAAATCCCATCAGAGATAGTATATGAAGATGATGAAATACTAGCATTTAAAGATATTGAACCAGTTGCACCAGTACATATATTAGTAATACCAAAAAAACATATATCTTCATTAGTAGAAATATCTAAAGAAGACGAACAACTTATAGGAAGAATCTATTCAAAAATAAATGAAATAGCAAAGGCACAAGGAATATTAGAAAAAGGATTTAGGGTAGTTGTAAATTGTGGCGAAGATGGAGGACAAGCGGTTAAACATTTACATTTTCACTTGCTAGGCGGACAAAAACTAATAACAAGAATAGCATAATAAGTTATATAGGAGGAATATATGCCTGGAAAAAAATATAAAAAATTTTTAACAATTATACTAGTAGTAGGAATAATTATAATATTAGGGTTGGCAGGTTATTTTGGATATAATATGTATAAAAAATATGACTTAGAAAAAGGCGCAGAAGATGCAATATCTGAATTTGATGATTTAATTAATAATGAGAACAATGTTGTAGAAATAAGCAATCAAAAGCCAATAGAAAATTTTATTAATGATAATAATGTAGAACCAGAGCCACAAGAGCAAAATCAAGCGACTACAACGAAACCAACATATAATACAAGCAAAAAAACATATACTTATAAAAGTTTTGTTATGATAGGCTATATAGAAATACCAAAAACAAAAGTTAAATATCCAATTGTACAAGAAACTAGTGCACAAGCATATGAAAAAGCTGTAGTATATTTATACGGACCAGGGTTAAACCAGGAGGGAAACTCTTTGATTGTAGGGCATAACTATATGAATGGAACTCTTTTTTCAAACAATAAAAAGCTGTCAAACGGTGATAAAATATATATAACAGACGGAAATGGCACAAAACTAACATATACAATATATAATAAATATGAAACAACGCCAGAAGATATTCAATATATGCAAAGAGATACTGCTGGTAAGAAAGAAATAACACTATCAACATGTACAGATAATTCAAAAGCAAGAACAATAATATGGGCACGAGCAGATTAAAATAATTGACATAAAATACTATAATTTTTCTAAAATATATGTTATAATAGAAATATATTAAGTTTTAGGAGGAAGTTATGTTCGATAAAAAATATGGAAATTTATTAACGATAATACTTATAATAGTAATAATTGCAGTAATCGCATTACTTGGCTTTTTGGGATATGATATATATAGAAAATATTATATAGATAAAGAAGCTGAAGAAGGAATAGAAGGATTTAATAATTCAAGAAATACTGTAAATGAAAATACAAATAATAATGTTGCAAACAATGTTACTAACAACAATATAGACAATAATGTAAACGTAAATGATATATTAAATTCGTTAGATAATACATTGCCAGGAGGTTCTACAAATAATAATCCAAATAGTTCAAGTAGCTCAAACACATATAAATATAAAGGATATGAAATGATTGGATACATAGAAATACCTAAAACTAAAATTAAATATCCTATATTGAAAGATACTAGTACTAAAGCATTAGAAACATCAGTAACATATTTAAATGGGCCTGGATTAAATCAAGTAGGAAATTCAGTAATTGTGGGTCATAATTATAGAAATGGATTATTCTTCTCAGACAACAAAAAATTATCAAATGGAGATAAAATATATATTACAGATACAAATGGAACAAAGTTAACATACACAATATATGATAAATATGAAACAACACCAGAAGATGCTTCATATTTTGCTAAAAATACAGAAGGCAAAAAAGAAGTAACATTATCAACATGTACAGATGATTCAAAAGCAAGAACAATAATATGTGCAAGAGCAGATTAAAAATAGATTTAAAGGCGAAGAAAAACTTCGCCTTTTTTGTTGCAAATTTTTTTTATAAATATAACTTGACAGACAAGGTATATTTAAGTATAATATAACTTAAATATGAAAGGAGGCAATAATATGTCAATTAAATCAGATGCAATAAGGGGCCATACAGATACTATTATATTAGCCTGCCTAATGAAAAATAATAGTTATGGATATGAAATTAACAAGTTAATTAAAGAAAAAACAAATAATAAATATGAATTGAATGATGCAACTCTTTATTGTGCATTTAGAAGGTTAGAAGAGCTTGGATATATTACATCATATTGGGGAGAAGGAAACTCTGGGGCTAGAAGAAGATATTATTCCATAACAAATATAGGAATAGACTTCTATAAAAATAGTGTAGAAGAGTGGAATTTAACTAAAGAGATTATTGATAAATTAATATAGGAGATGAAAGAAAATGAATGAAGAAATTAGAAAATATGTAAATACTTTATTTGAAAAAGCACCAAATACTAAGAGAATGAACGATTTGAAAGATGAAATAGTTTCAAATGCAAATGATAAGTATAATGATTTAATTAAAGACGGAAAAGAAGCTAAAGAGGCTTATAACGAAGTCACAGTACAAATAGGTGATGTAGAAGAATTAATACAAGAAATAAATAAAAACAATCCTATTAATGAAGCTGAAGTGGCAGAGAATAGTAAAAAAACAGCATTTGTCGTAGCTACAGCTGTTGGATTATATATATTAAGCCTTATATCTGTAATTGTTTTAGCAGAATTGCAAATGCCAGATTTTATTACTGTAAGTTCACTATTTGTAATTGCTGGTATTGCAACATGCATGCTTGTATATCACTTTATATCAAGACCTAAATATAGTAAATATGATGAAACAATGGTAGAAGAATTTAAACAATGGAAAAACCAAAAAGATAAAAACAAAGAAGTTAGAAAATCAATAAGTTCTATACTATGGACATTAACACTAATTATATATCTTTTCATAAGTTTTGCGTTTGGAATATGGTATATTTCATGGATAGTATTTATAATTGCTGGATTAGTAGAAAGTGTAATAGATTTATTATTTAAATTGAAAGCTTAAAATTTATAATAGAGGGGATTTAAAAATATGAAAAAAGTAGGAATTATAGTATTAATAGCCATATTAATAGCTTTAATATGCATATTAACAGGAGTTATAATAATAGCAATAAATGGTGATGGACAATTTTCGTGGTTCATTGGTGTAGAAAAGATAGAAGAAAATATTTCAAAATCTGAAAATGTAAGTATTCTAAACATAGATGAAATAGAATTGGATTTAAAACATGCTTCTGTTAATATAGAATTAACAGAAAGTCAAGAATTAAAAATAATACAATATATTGATAAAAATGTAAATGATAAAAAAATATTTAATTTAATTATAACTGATAATAAAATACGTGTAGAACAGGAAGAAAATAGAGTCAATTTTGCATTCTTCGGTTTCGGAAATATGAACAAAATAGCGTATGATATATATTTACCGAAAGAATATGCAAAAAAGTTTAATATATCTACAACATCAGGAGATATAGAATTTAATAATGATATAGATTTAGAGAAAATAAATATTAATACAACAAGTGGAAGCGTTAAGAGTAATTTCGGAATTGTTTCTAATGATACAACTATAAGTTGTATATCAGGAGATATAGAGATAAATAATGCAGAAGGTGAAAAATTAAATGTAAGTACAACTTCTGGTAATATAAGAATAGCAAATGCTAAAGGTGAAAAAACAATACAAGCAACAAGTGGAAATATATATATTGAAAATTGTAATGATAATGGAGGAATACAGGCATCAAGTGGAAATATTAAAATAAGTAATTATGTAGGAAATGGCAATATAAAAGCAACAAGTGGAAACATAAATATTGGAACATACAAAGGTAGTGGAGAAATAAAAGCATCAAGTGGAAACGTTAAAATTCAAGATGCTACAATATTAGAAGATACAAATATAAAAACTACTTCAGGAAATATTACTATAGATATAAATAAAGAGACAAATTGTGAAATAAGAACAAAAACTACATCAGGAAAAGTAACTGTACCAAATGGTTCTCACATTGTAGGTGTAGCACCATATAAAATTTTAGACTTACAAGCAACATCTGGAAACATTAAAATTAACTAAGTAAAAAATAAAATAAAAAAACACTTGAAAAAATGAATTTATAGTGTTAATATATAGTACATAATTAAAAACAATAACGAGGACACGGCAAATAAACTAAAATCTTTAGAGAGCCAAAACTAGTGCTGAAATTTTGGTAGAATAATAATTTATTTGTTATCACCTTATCAAGTTGCATGCTTGAACTTTTAGTAGAGTATGCCGTAATACTGCGTTAAAGTATTTAAGAGAATTAGAAAAAATCTAATT
This sequence comes from uncultured Lachnospiraceae bacterium, assembly GCA_964613425.1. GTDB lineage: Bacteria > Bacillota > Clostridia > TANB77 > CAG-508 > CAZTHC01. The sequence continues at coordinate 5,958 of CAZTHC010000014.1, read as the reverse complement.
AAAATAGGTGGTACCGCGGAAATTTAAATCCATTTCGTCCTAAATATATAGGGCAGAATGGATTTTTTGTTTAATAGGAGGAAAAAATGAGCGAAGAAAAAAAAGATTATGGTCAAACATTAAACTTGCCAAAAACAGAATTCCCAATGAGAGCAAGTTTACCAGAGAATGAACCTAAGATTCAAGAAAAGGTATTTGAAAAAGGATTATACCAAAAAATATTAAAGAAAAATGAAGGAAATGAACCATATGTATTACATGATGGACCTCCATACGCAAATGGAGAAATACATATTGGTCATGCATTAAATAAAATATTAAAAGATGCAGTTGTAAGATATAAAAATTTAAAAGGATATTACACACCATTTGTTCCTGGGTTTGATACACATGGATTGCCAACAGAAAAAAGAGCAATACAAATGTTAGGAATAAATAGAGAAGAAACAAGTATAACAAAATTCAGAGATATTTGTAGAGATTTTGCTTTAGGTTTTGTAGACAAACAAAAAGATGGATTTAAAAGACTTGGAGTTCTTGGAGATTGGGAAAATCCATATATAACTCTACAACCAGAATTTGAAGCAAGGCAAATAGGTGTATTTGGTGAAATGTATAATAAAGGTTATATATATAAAGGATTAAAACCTGTTTATTGGTGTACAGATTGCGAAACAGCCTTAGCAGAAGCTGAAATTGAATATGCAGATAGCAAAGCAACTTCTATATTTGTTAAATTCAAGGTTAAAGATTCAAAGAATTTATTTGATATTAAAGATACATATTTTGTTATATGGACAACAACACCATGGACATTACCAGGAAATGTTGGAATAACAATTGGTGGAGATTTCGAGTATAGCATTGTAAATGTTGGAACAGAAAAATATATTATAGCAAAAGAATTAGTTGAAAGCGTTATGCAAGAAACTGGAATTGAAAGCTATAATGTAGAAAAAACATTTAAAGGGGAAGAATTAGAAGGAGTAATTTGCGAGCATCCATTTATAGATAGAGATTCTAGAGTTGTACTAGGAAGTGAAGATACAATCTTAGTAGAATTAGGAACAGGTACAGGAGCAGTACATACAGCACCTGGTTATGGTAAAGAGGACTATTTGTGTGGACTAAAAAATGGATTAGATATAGTTGTAACAGTAGATGGAAAAGGATATCAAACAGAAGGAGCAGGACCATTTGCTGGCTTAAAATATGATGTATCAAACGATAAGATAATAGAATGGTTAGAACAAAATAAATTCTTATTACACAAACAAGTAATAAACCACTCATATCCACATTGCTGGAGATGTAAAAATCCAATAATATTTAGAGCAACAGACCAATGGTTTGCATCTGTTGAAGGATTTAGAGAGAAAACTCTAGAAGAAATTAAAAAAGTTAAATGGATACCAGCATGGGGAGAAGATAGAATAACAAGTATGATTAAAGACAGAGCAGACTGGTGTATTTCAAGACAACGTACATGGGGATTACCAATACCAATTTTCTATTGTGAAGAATGTGGTAAAGAATATATTTCAAAAGAAAGTATTGAAAAAATACAAAAAATATTCAGAGAAAAAGGCTCAAATGCTTGGTATGATTTATCAGTAGAAGAATTAATGCCAGAAAATGCAAAATGTGAATGCGGACATAATACATTTAAGAAAGAAACAGACATTATGGATGTTTGGTTTGATTCAGGTTCAACACATGATGCAGTTTTAGCAGAAAGAGGTTTGCCACCAGCTAATATGTATTTAGAAGGAAATGACCAATATAGAGGATGGTTCCAATCTTCAATATTAACATCTGTAGCAGTTAAAGGGGTAGCACCTTATAAGGAAGTTTTAACTCATGGATTTGTAATAGATGAAAAAGGAAAGAAAATGTCTAAGTCTTTGGGAAATGTTATAAGTCCTCAAGATATTATAAAAGAATATGGAGCAGATATTTTAAGATTATGGGTATTGTCTTCAGACTACAAAAATGAAATAAGCTTATCAAAAGACATATTAAAACAAATGTCTGAAACATATAGAAAAATAAGAAATACGGCAAGATATATATTGGGAAACATTAATGATTTTGATGTTAATAATGAAGTAGAATATGAAGATTTATTAGAAATAGATAAATGGGCATTATTAAAATTGAATAAATTAATTGAAAATGTAACAAAAAATTATGATGAATATGATTTCCATGCTGTATATCAAACAATAAACGAATTCTGCGTTGTAGATATGAGTAATTTCTATTTAGATATTATAAAAGATAGATTATATACTTCAAAAATAGATTCAATACAAAGAAGAGCAGCTCAAACTACAATGTACAAAATTCTATCTGTACTAGTTAGAATTTTAGCACCACTTGTATGCTTTACTGCAGAAGAAATATGGGAATTTATGCCACATAAAAATGGAGAAAATTCTGAAAGTGTAATGTTAGAAAAATGGCCAGAAATAAATGAAAAATATAACAATGAAGAATTAGAAAAAAAATGGAATAGAATTATAGAACTTAAAGAAGAAGTTGCAAAAAAATTAGAAGTAGCTAGAACAGAAAAAGTTATAGGACATTCATTAAATGCAAAAATAACATTATATGCAGAAGGCGAAACATTGGAATTTTTAAAACAAGTAGAAAAAGAATTACAAACAGTATTTATAGTATCAGATTTAGAAATTCAAGAAGAAAGAAGAACAGATGATATAAAAATAGGAATAAAAGTAGAAATTGCAGAGGGAGAAAAATGTGAAAGATGCTGGATGTATAGCAAAACTGTTGGAGAAGACAAAGAAAATCCAACAATATGCCATAGATGTAGTGAAACTCTAAAATAATAATATAAGGAGAAATAATATATGTATGAAATATTTGCAGACTTCCATGTACATATTGGAAGAAGCGAAAATAACAAGCCAATAAAAATAACAGCAGCTAGATCACTAAATTTTGCAAACATTGCAAAAGAATGCGCAGATAAAAAAGGAATAAACGTAGTAGGAATAATTGACTGCGCTTCACCATATGTAATAGAGGACATTGAGAACTTTTTAAAAACAGGAGAAGCATACGAAATAGAAGATGGCGGAATAATTTATAAAGATAAAGTTTGTATTATATTAGGAAGCGAGATAGAAACTTCTGAAATAAATGACGAAGGGAAAACTGGAAGTGCGCATAATATATGCTTTTTTCCATCATTAAAAGATATTAAAGGCTTTTCAAATGAAATGAGAAATTATATAAAGAATATTACTTTAAGTTCTCAAAGGGCAAGTATTTCAGCATATATTCTTATAGATATTGTAGAAAAATATAATGGGATTTTAATACCAGCACATTGTTTTACACCACATAAAAGCTTTTATGGAAATTGTACAGATAGCCTTAAAAAAATATTTAAAGAAAAGTATAACAAAATTCCAGCAATAGAATTAGGACTTAGTGCAGATACATTTTTAGCAGACAAAATAAGCGAGTTAGAAACGAAAACATTTTTAACAAATTCAGATGCACACTCTTTACCTAAAATAGCAAGAGAATACAATAAAATTCTTGTAGATGGAATAAGTTTTAAAGAAATTTTATTGGCTTTAAAAAATGAAGGTGGAAGAAAAATACTTTGTAATTATGGGCTTGATCCAAAACTTGGAAAATACCATAGAACATATTGTGAAGTATGCGAAAAAAATATAAAAGGTGAAGCTCCAGTTAAAAAATGCGATACTTGTGATAGCAGAAATATAACTATGGGAGTGTATGATAGAATAGAAATTATAAAAGACAAAAAGGATACGAAGAGTCCTTCGTTTAGGCCACCGTATGTGTATCAAATACCATTAACATTTATTCCAGGGCTTGGTGGAAAAACAATAGATAAATTACTAGAGTTATTTAAAACAGAAATGAATATATTACATAAACTAGAATATGATGATATAGAAGCAGCAGTAGGAGAAAAAATAGCAAAAAATATTATTGCTTCAAAAACAGGAAATGTATCAATACAAGAAGGCGGCGGCGGAGTTTATGGAAAAATTAGCGTAGGTTAAATATTTAGTTCTTTTTTCAAAATTATTGCATAGACATTATGTAGAAAACACAAAAGCAATATAATTGAAAGGAGAACTTTTATTTTGAGAAAACATAAGAAAAATTCAATTATAAAAACTATAGTAAAAGAGCATATAAGTAGCAATTTAAAAGAATACATTATAGTACTAACAATATTTCTAATTGGAATTATTGTAGGAATAATATTTATTAACAATTCAACTCAAGTTCAACAAATAGAGATAACAAATTACTTACAAACATTCATAAAAGACTTAAATGAAAATAAAGATATTAATAAAATGTCTTTACTAAAAGAATCTATTATAGAAAATATAGTTTTAGCAGTAAGTTTGTGGTTTATAGGCTCTACAGTTATAGGAATTCCAATAGTGTATGGTATAATAGCATTTAGAGGTTTCTCATTGGGGTATACAATAGCATCTGCAGTAGCCACTTTAGGGCCAGGAAAAGGAACAATGTTTATATTAGCTAGTATTCTGTTACAAAATATTATTTTAATACCAAGCATACTAGCATTGGCTGTAAGCGGGATAAAACTATATCAATCAATTATAAAGGATAGAAGAAGAGAAAATATTAAACTTCAAATAGTAAGGCATACCATATTTTCGTTTATAATTTTAATAATAATGATGCTTGCTTCATTTATAGAAGTATATGCTTCAACAAATATATTAATTCAAATAGCTAAATTTATAAATTAATCAGAAAAAAACATATTTTTTTACAAAAAACTCTTTACTTTTTATTCTTAATTTGATATAACATATGTAGTTTATGTAAAGCCATTATGACTTTACAATTGGTGGGGGCATAATTCCAAAAATTATGTAAAAAATATACTTAGGGGAGCTTTGAAATGGAAAAACAAGTTAAATTATTTTTAGATTTTTTACAAAACGATAAAAAGGTATCAGACAATACTTTACAATCATATAAAAGGGATATTGTTCAGTATGAAGAATACTTAGAAAAAAACAAAATGAACTTTTTAAAAGTCAAAGAAGAAGCTGTAAAAGAATATGTGAAATCTTTAGAAGATATGAATAAAAAGTCTTCAACAATTTCAAGAAGTATAGCATCAATAAGATCTTTTTATCAATATTTATTAAAAAATAAAAAAATAAAAGTAGACCCAACAGAAAAAGTACAATCACCAAAAATAGAGAAAAAAGCACCAAGTATTTTATCATCACAAGAAATAGAATTATTATTAGAGCAACCTAAAAACATAGACTTAAAAGGAATAAGAGACAAGGCAATGCTAGAATTTGCATATGCTACAGGAATGAGAGTAACAGAAATTATTTCTTTAAAATTAGAAGATGTAAATATAGAAGAAGGATATGTAACATGTAAAGCAGGAGGAAAACAAAGAAATATACCATTAGGAAAAATATCTTTAAATGCTTTACAAGAATATATAGAAAAAGCAAGAACAATTATAATTAGAGACGAAAAAGTAAAAGCATTATTTGTTAATATGAATGGAAAAACATTAACAAGACAAGGCTTCTGGAAAATAGTTAAATACTATAAAGAACAAGCACATATAACAAAAGATATAACACCACACGTTTTAAGACATTCATTTGCAACACATCTTTTACAAAACGGAGCAGATTTAAAATCAATACAAACAATGTTAGGACATTCAGACATATCATCAACACAAGTATATATGCAATTCCAAGATGAAGGTTTGAAAAACATATACAGAAAAGCTCACCCAAGAGCATAATAAATAATAAGAATTTATTATGTGTGCGTACCAATTATGGTACGCACATTTAAGTAAAAAACATGGCCCGTTGGTCAAGCGGTTAAGACGCAGCCCTCTCAAGGCTGAGTGATGGGTTCGATTCC
>CAZTHC010000013.1:2654-22637 GCA_964613425.1 uncultured Lachnospiraceae bacterium | reverse complement strand
TTTTAAAGTTTGGTTTTTTTAGTCCATAAATTATAGCCCCAACTGTATAAAATATTCCACCGCCTAGTAACCACCATAATGAATTTAATGCATTAGCATTTGAAAAAGTAACAAGCATAGGATAAATCGCAATTAAAACACACCAACCCATGCCTAGATAAATTCCGGTTGTAAGCCATCTAGGAGCATTAAGCCAGCAAACAGTAAGAATTGTTCCTATAATAGCTAATCCCCAGACAATGCCAAATATACTCCAGCCCCAACCACCTCTGATTGGACCTAGGCAAATAGGAGTATAAGTTCCAGCAATTAAAAAATAAATCATAATATGATCAAATTTTCTTAATACATTTGAAGCTTTTTCCGATATATTGCATAAATGGTATAATGAACTAAAAGTATATAATAAAATTAAACATATACCAAATATAGTGAAGGAAACAACATCCCAACCATGTTCACCATATTTTGCAGAATAAATTATTAAAAAAATTAACCCTACAATAGAGGCAACAGCCCAGATTAGATGAGTAATACCACTAACTGGGTCTTTTATTTTTTTCATACAATCATCTCCAAAATCAAATGTATATTATTTTATAGATAAAGTCAATTAATATGACTGCATAGTCAAAATATAGTTCTAAAAAGGACTTGTTTGAAATATTATATTAATGAAATTATTGTATAAATAATAGGTTTTAAATTGCGGGTCGTCGAGGACGCCGACCCCTACAAAGAAAAATATATCATCCACGTTTGGGATTAATATATCTCAATAAATAAAAGTATTGTAGAGGTGCATATTTGCCCTACAAAATAAAATTTAGGAGGATTAATATGAAAAAGAGTACAAGAATTATACTAGTATCGATATTGTTAATAGCAATATTAATAACAATTTATTATTTTATAAAAAATAGTAAAGAAAAAATAGAAATTGAAGAGTATACCCCAGAGGTAGAAATAACGGAAGAACAAGAGAGAAATACTATTATTACATTGTATTATTTAGATAAAGAAACAGCAGAATTATTACCAGAAGCAAGATTAATAGATGCAAAAGAATTATTGGAAAATCCATACTCAAAACTAGTGAGTTTATTATTAGAAAAACCTAGAAACGAAAAATTGATTAAAATTATAGATGAAGATTATGAATTAGAAAATACAATAATAGAGAGCGGTATTGTAAAAATAAATTTAAAAACTAATGGACAAATAGATATAGAAAATAATAAGGAAAAATTTATACAAGCAATGAAAAATACATTAACACAATTGAACGAAGTTAATGATATTATAATTTTTATAAACGGAGAAAAAATCACTTAAAAAATTTGAAAACATGAAAAAAATTTAATCCCTTATTTAATTTATTAAGAAAACAATCAACATCTTTTAAAGATTGAATTGTATTATCTTTTCTTTTAATTAAATTAAATTTGGGATTTTTCTTTTTATCATCAGCTCGATAAAGATTATTATTCAAATAGCATACACCTACAATCTATACATTTTAACAATTATAGTATATAATATGAACATATTAAAAAAATGTTAAGGAAGAATATAATATGAATATAGAATTAAATGAAAATGAAAGAATAGATGATTTAGAATATAAAGGACTAAAAATTATTCAAAACAAAGAATGGTTTTGTTTTGGAATAGATGCAGTATTGTTATCTGATTTTGCTAAGAATATTAGAAACAATAGTAAAGTCTTAGATTTTGGAACAGGAACAGGAATAATAAGCATACTTTTATGTGGAAAAACTAAACTTGCACAAATAACAGGAGTTGAAATACAAGAAGAAGTTTGTAAGATGGCTCAAAAGAGTATAGAATTAAATAAATTACAGAATAAATTTAATATTCTAAATGCAGATATAAATGAGTTAGACAATATTTTACAAGCAAATAGTTATGATGCAATTGTTACTAATCCACCATACAAAAAAGACTTAACAGGGGCAAAGAATATTTCTGAAACAAAGCTAATATCAAGGCATGAAGTCAAATTTGATTTTAAAAAAATGGTAAAAATTTCAAGCAAACTATTAAAAAATGGTGGAAGTTTTTATATGATTAATAGACCTGAGAGAATGTCTGAAATAGTAAAAGAACTAAAAGATAATAAATTAGAGCCAAAGGTGGTAAGGCTTGTACATCCACATATTAATGATAATGCAAATATGATATTAATAAAAGCGGTAAAAAATGCAAAAGAATTTCTAACAGTAGAACCACCATTAATTGTTTACAATTCAGATAACACCTATACAAAAGAAATTTTAGAGATATACAATAAAGAAAATAATATAAATTAATTTATTAAAAACGTAGCGAAAGGCTTCATGCTGGTAAAAAAGAAAGAGGTAATTATGAGTGGAAATTTGTATATGGTAGCAACACCAATAGGAAACTTGGAGGATATAACATTAAGAGCAATAAAAGTATTAAAAGAGGTAGATTTAATAGCAGCAGAAGATACAAGACATACATTAAAACTATTAAATCATTTAGAAATAAAAAAGCCACTTATTAGCTATTATAAGCAAAATGAAAAATTTAAAAGCGATATATTAATAGAAAAATTATTAGAGGGAAAAAGTATTGCAATAGTTTCAGACGCTGGAACACCTGGAATATCTGACCCTGGAGAAGAAATTGTAAAAAATGCAATAGAAAATAACATTAGGATAATACCTATTCCAGGGGCATGTGCTATGGTAAATGCACTAATTTGTTCAGGAAGGAGTACATCAGAATTTGAATTTATCGGATTTTTAAAAACAAATAAAAAAGAAAAAAGAGAAAAACTAGAAGAATTAAAAAATGAAACAAAAACATTAATTTTTTATGAAGCACCTCACAAACTTATGGAAACATTACAAACAATGAGGGATATACTTGGAGAAAGAAATATAACGCTGGCCAGAGAATTAACAAAAATACACGAAGAATTTATAATGGGAACAATTTCAGAAGTTATGGAAAAACTGGAAAATGTTAAGGGAGAGTTTGTAATAATTTTAGAGGGTTCACAAATAAGTAAGAAAGATGCACAAAAAAATGAACTTCAAGAATTAACAATTGAAGAACATTATAAATATTATGAAAATGAAGGGTTATCAAAAAAAGATATTATAAAGAAGGTTGCTAAAGATAGAAATGTTTCTAAAAATGATATATACAAAAAATTTTTAGGGTGTTAAAATAACACCCTAAATTATTACTCTTCTATTAAATTAAATAATTCTTTTGCACATTTATCGCAAACTAATTTATCTTTATATTCAATAAGCTTTTTTGAATTGCCACAGAATACACAATTAGGTTCAAACTTTTTCAATATGACAGAAGAACCGTCAACAAAAATTTCCATAGGATCTTTTTCAGCAATCTCTAAAGTATTTCTAAGTTCTATAGGGATAACAACTCTTCCAAGTTCATCCACTCTTCTTACAATTCCTGTAGATTTCATTTTTATACCTCCAAATAGTAGTGATTTTCATTATTCTACAAAATTCGACAAATAATGATATTTACTAAATAATATCATATTGAAATATAAAAGGTCAATATTTATTTTTAAAAAAATGCAAAATAGTGGAAATTTTAAATGAAATGTGTTATGCTAATATAGTTATTACAAAGGAAGAAGGCGATTTTTAAAATGTTAAAAATTTACAATACGAATAACGAAACAAATTCAACAGAAGAAATTAGTACTTTTGAAAAAGGTTCTTGGATAAATTTAGTAAATCCTTCAGAAGAAGAAATAAAAAAAGTATGTGACAATTTAAAAATAGAAGAGGAATTTATCAGATATCCGTTGGACTATGAGGAAAAAGCCAGAATTGATATAGAAGATGATATGACTTTGTTCGTAGTAGATATTCCAACAATAGAAGAAAATAATGATGAAAAATTATATACAACAATGCCTTTAGGAATAATTGTTATAAGAGATGACTTTTTTATAACGGTTTCATTAAAAAAGAATATAATTATAGATACTTTATTAAGTAAAAAAATGAAGGGAATAATAACATATAAAAAAACACGATTCTTATTACAAATTTTATATCAAAACTCTGCATGTTTCCTAGATTTGCTTAAAAAGATTAATAGAGAAACAGAAATTGCAGAAAATGTTTTGCAAAAGTCAATGAAAAATAAAGAACTTATAAAATTATTAAATTTAGAAAAAGGACTAGTATATATAACTACAGCATTAAAATCAAACGAAATAGTTATGGAGAAAACATTACGAGGCAAAATTGTAAAATTATATGAAGAAGATGAAGATATATTAGATGATGCAATTGTGGAAAATAAGCAAGCTATAGAGATGAGTAAAATTTATAGTGATATTTTAAATGGAACTATGGATGCATATGCATCTATAATTTCAAATAATTTGAATTCAGTTATGAAATTTCTTACGGCAATAACAATAGTATTATCATTACCAACAATGATTGCAAGTTTCTGGGGAATGAATGTAGGATTACCTTTTTCTGGTAGCCCATATGGATTTGTTTTTGTAACAGCAATATCGCTTGTAATTGCGAGTATCGCATATATATGGTTAAAAAGAAAAGATATGTTATAGGAGGAAAAAAATGATTAATTCAATAGGAGTTACAGTAAGATTTGGAAAGAGAGTCTTATTTGAAGACGTAAATATTAAATTTACAAAAGGAAATTGTTACGGATTAATAGGCGCAAATGGCGCAGGAAAGTCAACGTTTCTAAAGGTTTTATCAGGAGAAATAGAACCAAGTAAGGGAGAAATTTCAATAGATAAAGGAGAAAGATTATCTGTATTAAAACAAGACCACTTTGCATATGAAGAGTATACTTTAATAGATACAGTAATAATGGGAAATGAAGAACTTTATAAAATAATGAAAGAAAAAGATGCAATATATGCAAAACCAGACTTTTCTGAGGAAGATGGAATGAAGGCAGCAAAGCTTGAAGAAAGATTTGCTGAACTAGATGGATGGAATGCAGAAGCGGACGCAGCAATGTTACTAAATGACTTAGGAATAGTAACTGAAAACCATTATAAATATATGAAAGAAATAGAAGCAAAAGATAAAGTAAAAGTATTATTAGCGCAAGCATTGTTTGGAAATCCTGATGTGCTTTTACTAGACGAGCCAACAAACGATTTAGACCTAAAAAGCATAGAGTGGTTACAAGAATTTTTAATTAATTTTGAAAATACAGTAATAGTTGTATCACATGATAGATATTTCTTAAATAAAGTTTGTACATATATTGCAGATGTGGATTTTGGTAAAATTAAAGTATACCCAGGAAATTATGATTTCTGGTATGAATCTAGCCAGTTAGCATTAAAGCAAATGAAGGATGCAAATAAGAAGAAAGAAGAAAAAATAAAAGAATTACAAGATTTCATTGCAAGATTTAGTGCAAATGCTTCAAAATCTAAGCAAGCGACATCAAGAAAAAAATCATTAGAAAAAATAGAACTAGATGAAATAAAACCATCAAACAGAAAATATCCATATGTAGACTTTAAACCAGATAGAGAGCCAGGAAAAGAAGTACTAATAGTAGAAAATATTTCGAAAACAATAAATGGAGAAAAAATATTAGATAATGTTTCTTTTACAGTAACAAGAGAAGATAAAATAGGATTTATTGCGGATAATGAAATTGCAAAAACAGTACTATTTCAAATAATTTCTGGAGAAATTGAACCAGACGAAGGAAAATTAACATGGGGAACAACAATATCAACAGCATATTTCCCTAAGGATAATAACTATTTATTCAATTCAGACGAAAATATTGTTGATTGGTTAAGACAGTATTCAAAAGACCCTGATGAAACTTTTGTAAGGGGATTCTTAGGAAGAATGCTATTTTCAGGAGAGGAAGCATTAAAAAAAGTAAATGTCTTATCTGGAGGAGAAAAAGTAAGATGTGTATTATCTAAAATGATGCTATCCGGTGCAAACTTTTTAATTTTCGATGAGCCAACAAACCATTTGGATATGGAAAGTATAACATCTGTTAATGAAGGAATGTGTAAATTTAAAGGAGTAATTCTATTTACATCACATGACCATCAATTAATGCAAACAGTGTCAAATAAAATAGTAGATATTAGAAAAGATAAAACAGTAGTAAAAGAAGGAACATTTAACGATTATTTAAATATGGAATAGTATGGCAGACTCTGTGCTTGCCTAAAAATGTGAAATTACATAAAAATATATTGCAAATTTTAGAGGCGTATTGTATACGCCTCTAAATATATCTATTAGTATTTTTCTTGAATTTTTAATATTTTTTCTAAATCTGTAGGATTATTTAATATTTCTACAAATAAATTTGCTAATTCTGGGTCAAATTGTGAGTTCGCAAACTTTAAAAACTCAGATTTTACATTTTCTAAAGACAAAGCATCTCTATATGGTCTTTTAGAAGTCATTGCATCAAATGTATCTGCAATAGTTATTATTCTAGCCAAATATGGAATGTCTTCACCATTTAATCCGAGAAGGGTATCCAAGTCCATCATATCGTTCATGATGGTGTTTTACTATTGGTATAATATCTGAGAAAATAGAAGCTGTAGAAATTATGTGTGCGCCTATTACAGGGTGGTTTTTTATTTGTGAATACTCATCAGTTGTTAATCTACCATCTTTTGTTAAAATAGAATCAGGGACTCCAATCTTTCCTATATCATGGAACAAACCTCCTATTTTTAAATGTTTCAAATCATCTGAAGATAAATTTAACTTTTCGCCAATAAGAACGGCATATTCAGAAACTCTATCTGAATGCCCATGAGTATACATGTCTTTAGCTTCAACTGTAGATTTTAAAACTTCTATACTTTCTATGTAAGATTGCTCCAACTTTTCATAAGTTTCTTGTAATTGAACATTTATATCTTTAATAATATTCATTTGTTTAACAGATTTTATGGCAGATTCTACCAATAGGTCTAACTGGTCAAATCTATCACTTTTTTCACAATAACCTTGGATATCTAGTCTCTTAATTGTTTCTAAAGGAGGAGCAAGGTCTTTATGTCCTGTAAGCAATAAGATATATAATTCTTTATTGAATTTTCTAATTTCTTCAACCACGTGGTCACCATGAATAGGTGTCATTATAAAGTCTAAAAGCATTAAATCAAAATGTTGAGATTTAACCATTTCAATTGCTTTTAAAGGATCAGTAACTCCAACAATATAGTATCCAGATTTACCAAGAAAGACTTTTAAAGAATCTAGAATTCCAATTTCGTCGTCAACTGCTATAATTTTATATTTCGAATTTTCTGTATTAACTAAATTTTTTCTCATAAAAAAACTCCCCAATAATTATATAGTAATTATATGTATAATAAGTAGAAAAAGCAAGAATTTTGTCGAATTTAAATTGGAAGACTAATATAAAATGTAGTACCTGCTCCTTTTTGTGTCTCAAATGTAATGTTTCCATTAAAATGAGCTCTAATCGTAGAGCAAGACATATATAATCCTAGACCAGTTCCGTTTTTACCTTTTGTAGTTATCATTTCTTTAAATATTTTATCTTTAACAGAGTCTGGAAGACCGCCTGCATAATCTTTAATTTTTAAAATTATATGTGATGAATCTTTGTTTACGGTAAATTCAATAACTTCATTTTGTTTTCCATTATATGCTTGAATAGCATTGGAAATAATATTATTAATTACTTGCACCAAACTATTTATATCTCCAGAAATGCAAGTAAGTGGATCTATTTCAGTCTTCATTGTTAAAACAATTAAAGCATTCTTTAACTCATGTTTCATTAGAATATCAATGTGTTTCATTAATTCTTCAATAGTAAAGCTATCAACAGTATTGTTTGAAAGAGTAACGGCCTGACCTTTTACTGCAGTTATGACATCTGACATATAGGATAAATGAGTTTTAATTTTTTCTGTCCAAACATTCATTTCTTCAGCTATTTGATGATGATCATAAGAATTAACCTCTGGGTCATCTATTGAAGAATCGTACTCTTTTATTAAGTCACTTAATCCCTCAGTAGCACCAGCAATTGACATTATAGGAGTTTTCAAATTATGTGCTATACCGCCCAATCATTTGCCCTAAAGATGCTAGACGTTCTTTCTCTATTAGTATATTTTGATTATTTTTAATTGTTTCTAAATCCTTAATGTGTTGAGTATTGTCTTTAAATAAGATTACAGTACCTAAATATGTTGATTTTGAAGAAATAATATTTATTTCCACATTAAAATGTTTATCAATATATTTAAAATATTGCTTTAAATATATTGTTTTAGAAGAAGTTTTTACATTATTTAAAACTTTTTCTAATAGTTGTAAATCTACTTCTTTTGTATTGGCTTTTAAAAATGATAGAATATTTACATTTCTAAAAGTAGAAGGATCAATTAAAAATGTGTGTAAGAAAGTTTTATTAAAATCTGTAACAACATTATTATCATTTAAAACAATGTAACTGTCGGAAATTCTATCAACAATTTTCTGTAAAGCGATTGGTGTCACAGATAAAAAGTTAAATTTAAATATTGATAATGAATAAAATCCAAGTCCTATAGAAAAAGAAACTGGAGTTAAATATGTTGTCATATTAATTACTTTAAAAGTTCCAAGAGCATTTAAAATTAAAGGAATAGAGGTTCCTATTAAAATTAAGAAGGATTGTTTTGAAAAGAAACCAGAATTTCTTATAGAATATTTCAATAATTTATATAAGGCTATAATTATAATTCCATATGTATATATTGAATGTATCCAAAAATATGAACCAAATATTGTTTCATTTATATTTACAGAATATTTTACATAAAATAAATTGTGAAAAGAATTGGTCCATAGCATAATTAGAGAAATTATAGGAACAATAAAAATTGAAAGATGTATTACCTTAAATTTCATCTTTGTTCTTGTGAAAATTAAAACTGTAAACAAGAAAAATATTGGGAACAGACATGCTCCTATATAAACAAAATTTTCAAAAATATAAGGTGAAACATTAAGCTTTTCAGGTAATAGGTGCTGAAAAAGGGCACCTAAACACCAAATAAAATTACATGCTAATGTTAGGGAAAATGCTAATTTTATTTGTTTATCACAATTTTTTTTCGTTGTAAAAAAGAATAATACCAAAGTAAAAAAACAAGATAGTAGTAAAGAAAAAGTAATTATAAAATTTTCAATCATTTTAACCTCCTAAAAATAACCGATATTTTTAAAATATTTAATTAATTTTTTTAAATATATAGTATCTATTTTAAACCATGAAAAATTTAAAAGTTTTAAATAAGCCTCTGAGAAAGTATTATCTAATGTAACTGGTAAAAATAAATCAAATGAATTATTTTTATTTAATTGAGTTAAAAATCCAGTTATATACTCATTACTTTCAGAATTTTTCACAAATTGTAATAGTGCACTACTAAACTCTTTAGAAGCCAATTTTTCTATATTATATCCTAATTCTAATAAAGTTTCATAAATAGTTAATATTTTAACTAAACTATTATTTGAAATATGGAAAACTGTAAAGTTAGGGTTAGACAAAACCACTTTAACTATAGCAGTAGCACATAAATCAACAGGTGTTATTTCAACAGAATGTGAGAGCAAATTTTCATCTATGTACCCTAATTCTATAATAGATTTTATTCTATTAATAAAGGCATTTTCAGAATAATTTATTTGAAAAATCCCATCTGAATATCTGTTACAAATATTTCCAATGCGGAATATACACGCAGATAGGCCGTTTTGTACTTCATTCAAAATTAATTTTTCACTTAAAAATTTTGTATATATATAAACATTATCCAAAGATTGTTCAATAAATAAATTCTTTTCAGAAAAATTTACTTTTTCAATGGAATCGTTGCTTGTTGTATCTCCAGAAATACTTAAAGTAGATATGTGATACAATTTTATTTTATAATTTTTACAAAAATCGATAACATTTTGTGTTCCAATAACATTAATAGAATTAAATTCATTAAAATTACCAAAATGTTTTACTAATGCGGCACTGTTAATTAAACAAGTTGCTTGTTTACAAAGCTTCAAACACTCAGCATGAGAAATACCTAAGTTTTCTAAGGTAATATCTCCATTTATAACGAAAATATTTTTATTAAAATAAGAATCGTATTTATTTCCAAAGTAAGAGCGTAGAGTATTACGTAATCTATCAATACTATTTATATTTGCTTTTTCTCTAACTAAACAGAAAATTAAACCATTTTTATTTTCATTAAAATATGCATCTAATATATGTGCCCCTAAATAACCTGTAGCGCCTGTAAGTATAATGTTTTCAACAGAAAAGTCTATCGTAGAAGGAATATTTGATATATCATTTTTAGATAATAACAAATTAATATTAGAATAATCTTCTATATTAGTATTATCTTCATTATTAGAGCAATTTATATTACTACAAAGATTCTCAATAGATTGATATTCTAAGATATCGCTGTAATTTATATTTATATTGTACTTCATAGCTTCAATTTGAAACTTTAAGGCCAATAGAGAATCTCCACCAAGCTCAAAGAAATTATCTTGCATAGTAATAGAATTATTATTAAAAATGTTTTTTAATATATTAACTAATATTTCGCATGTGTTTGAGTCAGTAGCAGCTTTTTTAGCAGAAGAATCGGATTTCTCAAAATTTGCAGTATTGTTATATGTACAAATATTAGAAATTATTTCACTAGTATTGCATAATAATACATTTAATATATCTAAGTAGTTTTCTAGAAAAATTTCCATTGTTTCATTTTCAAACAAGTCAGTTTTGTATTCAACCTTTAAAGTGCTAGAACTAGGAATAACTTCTAGTGAAAAATCAAATTTAGATGTATTAGTTTCTAAATAATTAACATTAAAACCTTTATCATAAATATCTTGAAAAATAAACATAGTGTAAAAGATAGATTCGTTTGGTTTTAAGTGCAACTTATTACAAATATTATTATATGGGCAAGGTTGATTTTTCAAAGCATCTAACACAGTATTCTTAACCATATGAATAAAGCTGTGTAAGTTTTTTGATAAATCTATATTTTGTTTTAGAATTAAGTTATTAACAAACATACCTATAACATTATTAAATTCTTTGAAATATCTAGAAGATGTAGGACTTCCAACTATAATTGTTTCTGCTTTACTATATTTGTACAACAACAAATAAAATGCAGATAAGCAGAAAATATATGGAGATACATTTTCTTTTTTTGCCTTGCTAGAGATTTGCTCAAA
Organism: uncultured Lachnospiraceae bacterium; assembly: GCA_964613425.1. GTDB lineage: Bacteria > Bacillota > Clostridia > TANB77 > CAG-508 > CAZTHC01. The sequence continues at coordinate 11,316 of CAZTHC010000013.1, read as the reverse complement.
TAAATCGGCAGAACCAATTTTTACAATAGTTTTACCTTTTGAAGATATTTTATTTGGAATTTCTTTTTTATAAAATAATGGTAATCTATCAAAGTGCGCATTATCTAAGCTTTTTAACCAATATTTTTCTATTTCAAAATACGAAGGGGTTGTTAAAAACTTATTTTCCCATTCAGAATAATCAATATAATCAAAAGGTTTAGTAATATTTTCACTATTATGATAAATATCTGAAAATTCTTTTAACAAAATATTTAAAGATGTACCATCTAAAATAATATGATGTGAATCTAGTAAAATAATTGTTTTATTTTCAAAAGAACAAACTTTTATACGTAATAACACAGAATTTTCTAAGTCAAACGGTTTAGAAAATTCTTTTTTTACTTTAGAAAGTTCTTCTGCATTGTTTAAAATTTCATAAGAAATATCAAACTTGCCATCAGTATTAATAAACTGATAAGGAATACCATCAATAAGTTTGAAATTTGTTCTGAATGCAATATTTGAGTTAACTATTTTAGAAAAAGCTTGTTTAATTTTGTTAAAGTCTAAAATTTCGTTAAACACTATGTTGCCAGATATATTGTAAATTAAAGAATTATTATTAATACACGAAAAATATATTCTTTTTTGGGCAGAAGATAAAGGATAAAACTCTTTCAATTCTGCTTTTGTAATAGAAGTATTGCTATCAGAATAATTATCTAAATATTTTGCAAGATTTAATATATTTTGTAATTCATATATTTTATTTGTTGGTAAATCTATATTAAATATGTCATAAATTTCAAGTGATAAATTAATAACATCTAAAGAATTTAATCCAATAGAATAAAAATCGGAATCTATTGAAAAATCGTTATTAATTTTTGATTTAAATAAATTATATAATTTTTTTTCAGTTTCAGATTTAGGTTGAATTATGTTAGAGTCAACTGAAGAAATATCTATATTAGATAGAGATTTTTTGTCTATTTTCCCATTTGGTGTATATGGAAGTTCCTCTAAATATACAAATTTATTAGGAATCATATATGTAGGTAATTTAGTTAATAAATACTGTTTAACTTCTACTAAATTAATTTGTGAAGGAGAAGAAACAAAAGCAGTAAGATACTTCTTGCCATTTATAACTTTTAGTATAATTGCAGATTTAATAGAATCGGAAAAGGAGTTAAGAGCTTCTTCAATTTCTCCAATTTCAATTCGTATACCATTAATTTTAATCTGAGAATCACTTCTACCTTTGCACTCAATAATTCCATTAGAAGTAAATAAACCTAAGTCTCCAGTTCTATACATAATTGAATTTTGAACAAAAGGATTTCTAATAAATTTTTCTTTAGTTAAAGGCAAATTATTTAAATAACCTTTACCAACACCATCACCAGAAATATAAAGTTCACCAATAGAATATGGAGGTAAAACCTGCATATTTTGGTCTAATATATATATTTGAGTATTGCCAATTGGTTGTCCAATAGTTATAAAATCATCATTAGTTACATCTGTTATTGTTGAAAAAATTGTCGTTTCAGAAGGACCATAACCATTGTAAACAGTGCAATCAGGCGAAAAACTCTTAATTTTATGTATTAAATCGATTGGAAGCGGTTCACCAGCTAAAATAATATATTTTAGGGATGAAAAATTATTTAAGTTGGTAGCAGAGTTTAAATGAAAATTCATAACTGAAGGTGTAGATTGAATTATATCAATTTTGTTTGAATGTATTAATTCTTCTAGCATCAATGTATTTATTTGTTGAGAACGATTTGTCATAAATACTTTTTGACCATTTACTAATGAAATTATAGTTTCAAAAACAAAAATATCAAAAGACATTGTAGTTATTGAAACAAATGAATATTTATTTGTTGAGTTAAGAAATTTGAATTCCTTAACAGCAGAAAAATAGAAATTCATCAAATTTTTATGTGTTAACATTACACCTTTGGGATTTCCAGTAGAACCAGAAGTGTAAATAATATAAGACAAATCATCTTGCGTATTAATAATTGATAAGTTCTCACAAGGAGTATTATTGCATGTTTCAAAAACTGAAGTAATGTTAATTATATTTATTTTATTAGATATGTTTTCAAATGTATTGTCTGTTAAAATTATAGAGGCTGTACTATTATCTAGCATATAGTTAATTCTATCTGTAGGAAAATTTGGGTCTATCGCAATATATGCACCACCAGCTTTTAACACAGCTATAATAGCAACCAATAATTCAATAGAACGGTCTAAAATTATAGCAACAATATTATTTGGCTTTAAGCCATTCTCACGTAAATTCCAAGCAAGTTTGTTTGCCATTTTATTTAAAGTTTTATAGGAAATTTCTTTTCCTTCAAAAACAATAGCAGTGTCATTTGGATGCATTTTAACTTGCTCTTCAAAAATTTGAATAATAGTTTTTGAAGAGTCATAATCAAAGGCTGTTTTATTGAATTTATATAAAATTAAATCTTTCTCATCAGGAGTCACAATTTCTATATTATTAAGAAATATAGAAGGATTCTTAATAACTTGGAATATGATGTTTTCAATTCTACCAATTATGTTATTGATATAATCTTCAGAATACAAATCCGTATTATAATCGAATGATATAGAATATTTACCAGAATCATTTATATCATAAATATGAATATCAACATCATTTGAAGTATTACCATTAAAAACCCAATCTGTATGAGAATTTAAAAGGTCTGTAGTTGTTTTAGTAATTTGGTAAGATAGTAAAACATTGTACAAACTAGAAATACTAGAATCTTTTTTACGCAAATCCTCTAAAACAGTTTGATATGAATATTTTTGATGTTTCATAAAAGATAATGTTTGAGAAGATATATTTTTTATAAAATTATTAAACTGTATATTTTCTAAGTCGACTTTAAATGGAATAACATTAACAAACATACCTGTTGTGTTTTTATCTTTAAAATTTAATCTATTTAAAATAGGAGAGCCAATAGTAACGTTAGAAGTGTTGTTACATCTTCCTAGATAAATAGAAAAAATTGCCATAAAAAAACAATATGCAGAAATATTATTATCTTTGCAGAATGAATATATAGCATTATTGTCAATATTAAATGTTAATCTGTTAGCTTTACAGTTATTTTTTGCTGAACATTTCTTTTCATAAGGAAAAGAAACGATATTTTCAGGTATTGATTGAAAAGTTTCTTCCCAAAATTGTTTATCCTTAAAAAATTGTAGACTTGTTTTATATAAATTTTCTTTATCAATATAGTCAATATAAGAATAATTATTAGAAAAATCTAATGGCGTGTTGTTTAATAAGCAAGAATAATATTCAATAATTTGTTTAGATACCATGCCTAAAGTCCAAGAATCTGAAATGATGTGATGGATATTTAGAATTACTCCGCCAGTTCCGTTTTGAAATTTAAACATTGTAAATTTATATAAATTATTATCTAAAATAGATAAAGGTTCATTAATTATTGAATTTTGTAGTTTTTCTAAAGTAAAGTTTTTAGTAATATTAGCGAGTTTTATTTTTTTGTAAGAATAACTCGTAATAAATTGTAATAATTTTTTATTATTTAATTTGAAATTTAAATTAAAGCTATTATTATGTTCAATAACTAAATTTATAGCTTTTTCTAGAATATCAAAATCAACAATTCCATTTATCGTTACAGAACCGCAAACACTATTAATAGCAGTGCTTTTATAAAACTGCTCTGTTAACCAAATAGAATTTTGTGGATTTGTTAATTCATAATAAATTTCAGACATAAGTACCTCTCAAAATAAATTTTCACATCTTTATTATAATATTATAATGAAAAAAAGCAATCTTTGTAAAAAAATGTCATTAAAATGTAACAAAGCAAATTGTTTAAAATTCTAAAAAATGGAAAAAATATTTAATAGGTGATGTTATTTGTATAGATATAAAGAAAATAAAGGTTTTGGAATAAAAAATTTTTTCATACTTACCCTAATAATGATACTTGTTTCAATACTTTCAATACTAATATATAATATGTATTTAGGAATAGAAGTAACAAATATTCGGACAGCCAGAAAAAGTAGAAGTAGCAAGACTTTCACAAACAGTAGAAGAGAGTAAAACACAAAGTAAAGAAATAACAGAATATATAGAAGAAATTTCAGAATGTGTTGTTGGAATTTCTAAAATAAAAGGAATAGGAAGCTCTATATTCTTAGAAAATGGTTCGGAAAATTTAGGAATAGGAAGCGGAGTAGTAGTATCAGAAAACGGATATATTCTTACAAATTGGCATGTTAGTGGAAATAAATATAGTAACTGTTATGTAACACTGGCAAATGGAAAAACATATAATGGAAATGTTGTGTGGGCAGATACAGATTTGGATTTAGCAATAATTAAAATTCCAATGAAAAATTTGAAATATATAAAAATAGGAGATTCAGACCAAGCAAAGGTGGCACAAACAGTATATGCAATTGGAAACCCAATAGGATATGAATTCCAACGAACTGTTACAGCTGGAATAATAAGTGGAGTAAATAGAACAATTAAATTTGAAGAAAACGGAAACACAGTATATATGAGTAATTTAATACAAACAGATGCAACCATAAATCCAGGAAATAGTGGGGGGCCGCTAATAAATTTGGCAGGGGAAATGATAGGAATAAATACAGTTAAAATAACTTCAGCAGAGGGAATAGGTTTTGCAGTTCCAATAAATATTGTAAAGCCAATAATAGAAAAGCTTATGCAAACAAGTAATTTTGAAGAGGCATATCTAGGAATATTTGCATATGATAAAAATGTAATACCATATTTAGATGCAGATATAAATTTCACATCTGGCATATATATAGCACAAATTGCTTTGGATGGACCATGTGCAAAAACAGTTTTAAATGTAGGAGATATAATAACAAAAATAGATGGTTACCAAGTTAATAGAATGAGTGAGTTAAGGCAGTATATATATACAAAAGAGCCAAATGAAGAAGTGAAAGTTACATTTTTAAGAAATAATAAAGAAAGCAGTATTAAAGTTATATTAGGAAAAAGAGTATAGTTTTATTTAAAAGCGGGTGTTACATATGCCTGCTTTTTATATATAAGAAATTTAATTTATATCATATTGTTCAATATATTTTTTTATGATAATATAATTAAAAACAAGAGGTAAAAATATGGGAAAAAAAACGAAAAATAAAAATCAAATTATGTGGAGATTTATAGAAACAATAATAATCATAATTTGTATAATTATTTATTCACAAATAAGTGAAACAAAAGAAAATCCAAATAATACTGAAAATGCAGTTAACACACAGAATATTACATTTGATTTAGATACAATTCCAGAGTATTCAGCAAGTCCATATGTAGAAATAAACAATAATATTCCAAGCTTTAAAGAAGAAGAGTATAGCAGCAAAGCTTTTGAGAAATATAGTGAATGGGATAGCCTAGGTAGAAGTGGTGTAGCATTTGCAAATCTTTGCTTGGAGACTATGCCTAAAGAAGGAGAAGAACGCGAGGAAATTAGTAGCATTAAAAACCTTTCTGGCTGGGTACAAAAAAGATATGACAATTTAATTAGTGATAAATATTTATATAACCGTTGCCATTTAATAGGATGGCAACTATCAGCAGAAAATGCTAATAAAGAGAATTTAATCACAGGAACAAGATATATGAATACAGAAGGAATGTTACCGTTCGAAAATAAAGTATCAGAATATATTAGAAAAAATAAAACAAATCATGTTTTATATAGAGTTACGCCAATTTTCGAAGGAAATAATCTTTTAGCAAGCGGAGTACAAATGGAGGCTTTTTCTGTTGAAGACAACGGCAAAGAAATTCAATTTAATGTTTATTGTTATAACGTGCAACCAGGAATAACAATAAATTATGCAACAGGGGAAAGTTACCAAAAATAAGAAAAATTAAAATAATTATTGTAAATATTTGTAAATTAATATATAATCATTTCAAGTTTAATTCTTATTACTATGTATCAATAGTAAATTTCCAACAAAGAAATGAGGATATGAAAAATTGAATTTACATTTATCTAATAATTTATTTGAAAATTTGAAGGAGAATAAAATTGTGCAAAATCTTATAAAAGAAATATCAAATTATTTTGAAAAAAAAAATTCTGAAATGGAGATGGATTATGAATACAACAGCCTAATTTCAGACGATTTAACTCTTTATAATAAAAAAATAATTGCAAAATATAAAGATAAGATGCTAATAGAAAGAAATGACATCCTACAAAACTATGCAAAAAAAACAAAAGAAAAAGGAGAAATGTTTTATATATATGATATAAGTTCAAATGGAACAAATTCATATAATTTATGTAGTTGTGAAAAAGGTAAAAGTCATGAAGTAATTACAAAAAGAATAGAAGAATTACCAATGGGTACTGAATTAGGAAATGTTTTAAGAAAAACGGGTAACGAATTTACAATAGACTTAGAAGCAACCAAAATTGTTGGAAAAGAAATAAATTTAATGATTAAAGAAAAAATAGAACAACAAAACGAATATTTAGAAAGCACAAGAATAGACGGACATATGTATGAAGTTGGTGAAAAATATTCAGGTAGAATATGGTTATACGATTTAAATAATATTGCAGACGCAGGATCAGAAGGTATTGAAGAAATAGAGTTTCCAGAAGAGTTATATAAAAATGCAAAAGAAGGAGATGTGTTTTTATATAGAAACGGAAAATATCAAGAACAAAAATAATTTAAGTTATGAAATAATAGAAATAGGAAGTGATTTGTGTGAAATATGAATATAACAAATTAGTAAAAGATAAAATACCAGAAAATATTAATAAAATTTCTATTATTGGTGGACCAGGAACTGGAAAAACAACATTATCAGATAATTTAGGCAAAAAATTAGATTTACCAGTATACCACATAGATGGAATTAACTATTTAAAAAATTGGGAAACGAGAGATGAAGAAGAAAGGGATAAAATAGTTTTAGATATAATAGATAATGAAAAATGGATTGTAGACGGAACATATAAAACTACTTTACAAGAAAGAGTTGAAGCTGCTGAATTAATTATATTTCTTAATTATTCAACAGTAGCAAAGCTAAAAGGAGTATTATGCAGATATTTAAAAAATAAGGGAAAAGAGAAAAAAGAAATACCAGGATGTAATGAACAGATGAATTTAAAATTTATAAGATGGACACTTAGTTGGAATAAAAGAAAAAGAGAATTTATTGAAGATGTATTAAAAAGAAATTCCAACAAAAATGTAATTATTTTTAAAAATAGAAGAAGTTTGAATTGCTGGTATAAAACAGAATTTGGAACAGAAATAGAAAGATAAATTTATAAAATCATTCCAAGTACAAGTATTCCAATATTATCATTATAAATTTCATTAAATTGCGAAATAGGAAGCGGGTTCTGTCCAAGACCTGCTTCTATTGTATATCCAGGACGTTTGTACTGTTGTAGGAACCAATCCTTGTAACCAGCAAAGCCAGATTCATAAGGTACATTAGCTAAGGTATATCCGCTAACATTGGCAAAAGTTTCACCAATTTCTTCTGCTTCTAATGGAGCATAGTTTTGAAATTGCCAATAAATTTCTTGCCCCTGAGTATGGTAGGCCAATATTAATTCAAAATTATGTTGTAAAGTGAAATTATATAAAGCCAAAGATTCTGGAGTAGTTAAAGGACCAAAACCGACAAAGTCACGAGGCGCAGGAGAAGTAAACCCCTGAGCAAATTTAATCTCTTTAGCATTTTCCCAACCTGCAGGAAATTGAAGATTTAAATCTATTCCATTAATATTAGCTTTCCAGCCTTGAGGAAAAGGAATATTAGGGTAATTATTAGATATTTCTTGAGCCTGTTCATATGCATTTGAGTTTTCTGAGAGTTCACCAGTAACAAGGTTTACACCATCTGGGTTGCACATAGGAACCAAGTATAAAGAAACATTGTTAAATAATGAAGAAGAGGAATAGCCAAAAATAGTAGAATTAAGAGCGAAAGCACGGCAATAATTTTCAATAAATTTCATTAATAAAACAGAAACAATCCATTCGTTAGCATGAATAGAAGCACTATAAAAAATTTCTTTACTTCCGTTTCCAATTTTAACATACGGAATAGAATTACCAAGCACGCTATTTCCAATGCTACCAACACTTATAAAAGGATAAATTCTTTGCAAAGAATTTATATTCATTTGCATAATAGCATAAGTATAGCTAATATTAGTAGGTACAACAGAACCAAAAGGAACGACAATTTCTTGACCTTCAAAAATAGTAGACAAATTAACATTAGGATTAGCTGTTTCAATTAAAGCAATACTAGTTGAGAATTTGTTAGAAATTGAATATAAAGTATCACCAGTTTTAACAGTATAAATTGAATAACCATTAATATAAGGAAATAAAGCATTCCACGTTTTTTCTCCTACAATTCCATCAGGGGTTAAACCAAATCTTTGCTGAAAGTATTTAACAGAACTTTCTGTAGCATTTCCAAAAACTCCATCAATTCTACTATAAAAAAAGCCAAGTTTAGTCAAAGTAGATTGAAGCAATTCAACTAAAGGACCAGAAGAACCAATTTTTAACAATTCCATAAAAACCTCCATTT
>CAZTHC010000013.1:0-2554 GCA_964613425.1 uncultured Lachnospiraceae bacterium | reverse complement strand
AAAAAGAATGAAAACATAAAGTTTTCATTCTTTTGGTGTACCTGAAGGGAATCGAACCCCCAACCTCAAGATTCGTAGTCTTGCACTCTATCCAATTGAGCTACAGGTACAAAAATGAAGGTACTTTAATATTATAATATGATATTGGCTTTAATTCAAGGCAATTTTGAAAAAAATTAAAAAAAATGTTGCAAAGTCAAATAAAATATGCTATATTATATAAGTATTTAATATTTCGGGGTGTGGCTCAGTTGGTAGAGCGCGTGGTTTGGGACCATGAGGTCGCACGTTCGATTCGTGTCACCCCGACCAATTTAAAAGAAATTACCTAATTTTAGGTAATTTCTTTTTGCTTTAAGATAGCGGTTTTCAGCCATATATAAATTATGTTTTAAGTTCCTATAATATAATTTACTGTTTGGTTTTGAGGTTGTTCTGTAGCTGTTTCATCTTTTATTAATACATCTGTGTTTTCAACTAATAATGCAAAATATGGTTTTCCTTTTCCTTTTTCTTTCATGAATAATACAAAAGTATCTGTAAAATTAAATTCTCTTTGTTCTTCAAAAGACATACATAAGTACATGTCAATCATAGCTTCACTTTTAACATGTCCTCCATAATTATCTAATTCAAAGTCAACAGTTTGAATTGTTTGGTTAATGTACGCATCTGTTCCTTTTATGTGTTTATTACATAATTCATCATAATTAATATCGGCATTAACTTTAATAAATGGAACTTTTAATTTATCTTTTTCTCTTTTCAAAGTTTTTCTTCCTGAATATTGTTTAGATTTTTCTAGCATTTCGTAATATGAATTTTCAAAAGAAATAGTATTATTTGTTCTATATAAGTATAATTCTTCACCCTCTTTAGTATTTATTTTTACAGCAAAATCAGTTTTGGAATTATGAAATAGAGCCTCTACATTATTGAAAGTGTCGTCAATGGTGCTATCTTCTAAACCAAAGTATTCAACTTTAAAATCACTATTTCCAAATTTATCAGAATCTCTTTTAGGGAAAGGAATATTAAATGTAAATTCTTTTCTTAACGTAGAATATAATAAATAATGGTTGTTAGAATCGTTCCAATTAACTCTGTCTAGAATATTACTATTTTCATTAAATTTGTTTTTTAAATCGGTTTCTATTTTAGTTCTCAAACTAGTATTTACTGCACCAAAAGCAGTATAATAATCCTTTTCAGATAGATAATCCTTAGAAAAACTTCTTTTATTTAGTTCATCTGCTAAAGAGGAATTACCTTCTTCAAACTCTATTTTATCTAATTTAAAAAAGTCCATTAAATCATTCCAAGCAAGGTTGAAAGTACCTACCCATACTTGGTTACCAGAAATGTTTCCAAAGCTACCAGAAAAAGTAGGATTTAAATTTGCATTATTTATTTTTTCTATTATTACTTTTGAAGCACATACTATTCCAGATACTACAATACCTATAATTAAAAACCAAGACAAAATTCTAATAAATTTATTATTTCTCACTTCTATCATCCTTTCTTTAATAAGTAATATTTTTAAAGTCTTTTTAGCATTGTATGCTAAATTTTTAATTTGTTTCTCTGTTTTATTTAATATTAAGGAAGCCTCTTTATAGCTTAACCCTTCAATTTGCGTCAAATATATAACTATTTGATAATCTGTTTTTAGTTGTTTTAATACCGTTTTTAATTTAGATTGTATTTCATTTGAAAAAATAATTTCTTCTAAATAATCAACCGAGAAATCATCATATTCAGTTAGACTCGTTTCTCTATTATTATATTTTTTCATGTAATTAATAGATTTTGATTTAGCAATTATGTATAAATATGTTTTAAAAGAATACTTTGAATCATAATTAAATTTATTTTCAAGCAAATATAAAATTATATCTTGAAAAATATCTTCAGCAGCATCTAAATTTTTAACATATCTACTAATAAAATAAATTACATTCTTTTTATACTTGTTAATTAGAGTATAAAAAGAATCTTGATTATTAGCTAAAAACTCATTGTATAGTTTTTTATCATCATCCATATAAACACCTCTTTAAATATAATACAATTATAGCATAAAAAAGTCTAATAAAAATTAAAAAAACTTCGGTCTATTTATAAACCGAAGTTTTAACGTAACCAGTTCGGCCTGTTGCAGGTACATATATTTTATCTATACTTCCCAGATTTTCTAAAACTTTTATTTTTGTATTTTTCAAATACGTGTAGATGCTTCCAGTTAAATTAGATTTTGAGTATATATAAGTTGGAGATGACTTAAAATATTTAATATTTTCAACACTTGAAGATGTTGAAAGTGAAATAGTTATATAATCATCTATAACCCACAATCCATTACCAACTCTATACCAGCCGTTTTGTGTTTCATATATTGTCACAGAGGACCCATTATACAAAGATTTAACATACGAATAGTTAGTTCCAGGACCAGAACGTACATTTAAAGAACTTCGAACTTTTACAATTCCACTTTTGCTAGAAGTTTTTTGTAAATTTTCAGCACTTGACTGTAAAGAAGTTTGCTCAG
>CAZTHC010000012.1:0-23815 GCA_964613425.1 uncultured Lachnospiraceae bacterium | reverse complement strand
TTATGCTATAGAAATGATTGTGCTAAGTATTATAATGTCAATATATTCTACAAATTTGGTAACGTTAGCAACATTATTATTTACATGTATATACGCAATAATAAGAACATTTGTAAATGGAATGAGAAAAAAGAATGAAAAATTTCCGATTGCTTTTTATATGTGCTTTATAAATATAATTTTGTTAATAATAAAAAATTTTATTGTTATTTAAAATAAAGAGGGTGAACATTGGAGAATGAGTAAATTTGTGCAAAGTATTAGGGAAGAAAAAGGAATAACAGGAACTGACGCTATAATTGCAATAATTGTTCTTACATTTTTTGTATCTGTTATTTCAACTGTAATAATAAATATATCTTCAAGTTCAGAGGCTGTAAAAAGAAATTCAAATGCAACTTCATATGCAGTAGCAATATTAGAAAAAGCAAACAAATTGTATTATGATGACATAACAGAAGAAAACTTAGTAAGCGGAATAAATATTCCAAATGGATATATTGTGAATATTCAAATTAGCAAATTAAGTGATGCAGATCCGACAAAGGAAGATTTAGTAAAAAAAATTACTGTTAGTGTAACATATAAATTAAATAAGCAAGATACTTCTGTTAGTATGGCATATATAAAAGCTAGAGAAGTACTAATTATTCCAAATGTACCAGAAGTGAGAGTTGAAGAAAATGGAATAACAACAACATATATTCCAATAAAAAAATTTTTAGATGAAAATAATCAAGAGTACTGGAAGGTAACAACGGTAGGCGATAGTACATGGTATAATTACGAAAACGGAATATGGGCAGCAGCAGTAAAACAAGGAGATGTAACAATACAAAACGATATAGTACAAAACCCAACAGACAAAATATATGTATGGATTCCACAATACTCATATAAAACAGTGAATGGTACTACTACAAATGTTAAATTTTTGTATGGTTTAACAGGTAAAATAGTTAATTCATCAAATGTTTTAGAAGATATAGCTGAGAATGGGTATACACCTACATTTGATGAGACAAAAAGAGGCGCTTGGTACAACAAGTCAACGCAAACAAGTTTGTCGCAATATTCAAATTTGAACAAAAGTATTTATAGAATAACAATATAATATTTTATGAAAGGAGAAAAGTCATGGAAGCTAAAAGAAATGGACCTATAGGAATAGAGCTTGTAAGGAGAGGCATAGTTTCAGAAGCAGATATAGCAAATGCAATGGAATATCAAAAAGATCATCCATATAAAAAATTGGGAGATATAATCAATATATTAGGACTTTGTGATGAGATGCAATTAATAGAAGCAATTGGAGATATATTAGGAGAAAAAACTATGTTACTAAGATCTAGTGATATAGATATTAATGTTCTAGAATATATTTCAATAGACGTTGCTAAAAAGAATAAATCAATACCTTTTGAAGTTTCAGGCGGAAGGGTAAAAGTATGCTTCGCCGATACTTCAGATAGAAAAGCGGTAGAAACAGTACGTTTACTTCTATTAAACAAAGGACTTGTAATGGACAAGTTTATAACTTTTGAATCAAACATAGAAGAAGTTATTAAAGGTCTAGGTGGAAAGGCAACTGAAAAAATAAATTCAAATGAAGATACAACAGGATTAGTAGATAGTATTATTAAAACAGGAATGGATAAAAGAGCAAGTGATATTCACATAGAACCGTTAGAAGATCAGATAAGAATAAGATATAGAATTGATGGTGAGTTAATAACTGCCGCAAGAATACCAAAAGAAAGACAAAGCCAAGTAATAGGTAGGTTAAAGGCAATTTCTAATATGCACCAAGAAAAACAAGAATCACAAGATGGTAGAATTTTATTATACTCAGACTTTAATATTCGTGTATCTTCACAAAAAAATGTATATGGAGAAAAATTCGTTTTAAGGTTGTTAAAGAAAGAAGCAAAAATTAGAAATTTATCAGATTTGGGATTTCCATGTGATGAAAAAACTACGAGTAAGTGCTTTAACAAGAAAAACAGTATAATAGTTATTGCTGCACCTACTGGTGAAGGTAAGACAACAACGTTATATAGTATTATAGATTTCTTAAATAGACCAGAAATTAATATAACAACAATTGAGGATCCAGTTGAAATTCGTATAGACGGATTAAATCAAATAGAAATAGATGCTAAAACAAGTTTTTCAGGTTCACTTAGAACTGTTTTAAGGCAAGACCCAGATATTATACTAGTTGGAGAAATTAGAGATTTGGAAACAGCAGAAATAGCAATGCAATCTGGACAAACAGGTCACTATGTTTTATCAACAATACATACAATAGATGCGATAGAGGTTCTAACAAGATTAAGAAAAATGGGAATATCTAATTATGATATTGCAAGTACACTTGCAACAGCAGTTTCACAAAGATTAGTAAGAAAAATATGCCCAGAGTGTGCTAAAAAAAGAGAATTTAATGCGGAAGAAAAGAAAATTATTGAAACAATTGGAAAGAGATATGGGGAAGAATTTGATTTTAAAGACAAATTTACATATGATGCGGTTGGATGTGATAAATGTAATAATAGTGGATATTATTCAAGAGTTGGTGTATACGAAATACTAGAAGTAACAGAAGATTTGAAAGAATTAATTATTAAAGATGCATCAAGTATAGAAATAAAACAGCAGGCATTAAAAGATGGATATAGACCACTTGTTATAGATGGATTAAAAAAAGTAGTTAATGGAGTTACAACTCTACAAGAATTAAATAAGAAATTAATAATGTACTAAAAGATAAGATTGAAATATATATATTTCAAAGAATGGGGGATATAATGTTAAATATAACTAAAATTTTAGATGAAGCCATTGAAAGAGATGCATCAGATATTCATTTAATAAGTGGATTAAGACCAATGATGAGAGTAAAAAGAAGTTTGGTAAAAGAAGAGCATGACGTGTTAGACGAAAATGATATGTATGAGATATATGATTATTTTGTAAGAGGAAATATAGATAAAGATGAAGTATATAAGGAAACAAGAAAATTAGATGCTTCATTTGAATACGAAAATGTTCGTTTGAGAATTAATATATCATATGCAAACGAAATACCAATTCTTACATTAAGAATTATAAAAAATACTTTACCAAAATTTGAAGATTTAGGGGTACCAGATATAGTTAGAAGAATGACATATCAACCACAAGGATTAATATTAGTTACTGGTAAAACAAACTCTGGTAAAACAACAACATTAAATGCATTAATTGATGATATCAATGCAACTCAAAACAGAAAAATATTAACATTAGAAAACCCAGTTGAATTTAAACATACAAGTAAAAAATCTGTAATTGTACAGAAAGAAGTTGGAAGAGGAAGAGATATATTAACTTTTAGCCAAGGTGTAAAAAATGCATTAAGAGAAGACTGCGATATACTAGTTATACGGAGAGATTAGAGATAAGGAAACAATGGAAGCAGCTATCGAAATGGCAGAATCTGGTCACTTAGTTATAGGAACATTACATACAAAATCTTGTGCAGAGACAATCGATAGAATGATAAACTTCTATGAAGTTAGAGATCAAGCAACAATTAAATATTTAGTTTCAGCATTGTTAAAATTAGTTGTTTCTCAAAGATTATTAAGAGGAAAAGACGATAAATTAGTTTTAGTACCAGAAGTAATGGTAGTAGATAATGTTGTAGCAGGATGTATTAGAAAAGAAAAATTTAGTGTATCTGAATTAGAGGATGCAATACAAAGCAGTTTAGACAAAGGAAGTATAGGTCTAATAAATTCAATTGCAAATTTATTTGTGCAAGATAAAATTACATTAGATCAAGCAAAAGCGCAAATAGAAGAAAAAAATATTGAAACTTTAAATAGAACAATAATGCAACTAAAGATAAGAAAAGAATAAAAACAATAAGAAAATACAACAATAGTGTAAAATAATTTACAAAAAAATAAATGTAGGGGTCGGCATCTTAACGACTCACACTACAGAGAAAGAATTAACAACAGCAAGGAGGTAGGAAAATGCCTGTATTTGAATATAAAGCAATGACAAAAAGTGGACAAATAGTAAGAAACAAAGTAGATGAACAAAACAAACAAGAACTATTAAAACGTTTAAAAGAGAATGACTTAATGCCAATTAATATTGTTCAACAAAAGGTAAGAAAGCATTCAAAGAAGAAAAGAAAAAATGTTTCTGAAATGAATAATATATTAAAAAGTATAGACACAACTAAACTTACGAAAAGAGGCAAAACAGAAGGAAACTTTTTACATAAACTTAATTTAATTGTTAAGTCTCAACAAAAAGTTACTTCAAGAGATATAGTAATTTTTACCCAAAACTTATATTTGTTAAAAAAAGCCAATTTTAATAATATACATGCATTAACCACTATAATTCAATCAACAGAAAATCTGTATTTAAGGGATGTTTTATATGATATCCTTGCAGGATTAGAAGCCGGAGATTATATGTACCAAACAATGGAATATTATTCAGATGTTTTTCCATACATATATATAAATATGATAAAAGTTGGAGAATTATCAGGTTCACTTACAAATTCTTTACAACAAGCTGTACGATATTTGGATGAATCAACGAGTATGAATAAAAAAATAAAGGGAATTTTAATTCCTAATATAGCTCAATTCATTTTATTATTTGTAATGTTAATAGCAGGAACAGTTGTAGCAATACCAGCTATTCAAGGTGTATTTGACGAAGTCGGTTCAGATGC
Organism: uncultured Lachnospiraceae bacterium; assembly: GCA_964613425.1. Lineage (GTDB taxonomy): Bacteria > Bacillota > Clostridia > TANB77 > CAG-508 > CAZTHC01. Next base: position 19,068 of record CAZTHC010000012.1, on the reverse strand, counting down.
AGAATTGCCACCTGTGACGGTATGGTTTTCTGGAGTGGTAGATAATTTGATTTTGTATTGGTATATTCCAGTTATATTCATAGCAGCTGTTGTGGGAGTAATAGTATTATATGTAAATACTCCAAAAGGAAAGTATAATTTTCATTATTTTAAATATACAATGCCAATATTTGGAGGCTTAATATATGCAATAGACTTTTCTAGATTCATTAGAGCAGTATTACTAAATCTAGAGAATGGTATGAGAATACAAGATGCGTTAGAAGTTGCAAAAAATGTTGTTAAAAACCTAGTAATGATGTCAATGATAGAAGCAGCAATAAATAATATATTAATTGGACAATCTTGGATTGAACCATTTGAAAAAGCAGGATTATCTAGTGCGATGACAACAGAAATGCTAAAAATAGGTATGCAAACAGATTTAACAGAAATGATGCATAAATTGTTAGAATATATGGACTTAGATATAGATAACTTAGTAACAAAAGTAATGAAAGCTTTACCACAAATCGTTTATGCAATTGTTGGTGTAATATTAATATTCTTCGTATTGGTAGTATTAGTACCAGTAATACAAGTATATATGGGTACATTCTTATTCTCAGCATACGATGTATAAAAATAGGAGATATAATAAATGTATATTGGAATAGATATAGGTGGAAGTCATATTGCTGTTGGATTATTTGATGAATATAAGAAATTGTCTAATAAAAAAGAATTAGAAATTTCATTATTAAAAGAGAATAATCCAGCAGAAAAGCTAGTTAAAGAAATAATTAATTTAATAAATTATATAGTTGAAGAGAATACTATAAAAGAATCGGAAATACAAGAAATTGGAGTTTCTGCACCTGGAACAATAAAAAATGGAGTAATTGTAAAAGCGAGTAATTTAAATATTCGAAATTTTAATTTAGTGAAGTCATTAGAAGAATACTTTGGAGTAAAGTGTAAATTAAGAAATGATGCAAAATGTGCAGCAGTAGCAGAAAAAGAATATGGAATTCTAAAAAATGTAAATGATGCTGTTTTTTTAAATATTGGTACAGGAATAGGTGGAGCAGTTTTTTATAAAGGTAATCTAATAGAACCTGTAAGATTTTCTGGATTAGAGTTTGGCCATATGGTAATAAACAAAAATGGAGAAAAATGTACTTGTGGAAGAAATGGATGTTTTGAAACAGAAGCATCTATGAAAATATTAAAGAGAAAAATCAAAAACAAGTTAAATCTAAAAGAAAGTACTACAGGAAAAGAAATAAGGGATTTACTAGAAATAGAACAAAATTTAGAAATTTGTAATGATATTATAGAAGAATATATTAATAATTTATCAATAGGAATAGCAAATATTATTAACATTTTTGAACCAGAAGTATTGGCAATAGGCGGAAGCTTTGCACATTACGAAAAAATATTGTTAGAAAATTTGATAGATAAATTGCAAGAAAATCAATTATTATTTAATGATGCAGAATTACCAAAAATAGTAATGGCTGAATTAAAAAATGATGCAGGTTTATTAGGAGCAATACTATAAATAATGTTTAAACAAATTAAAAAAAGTGAATAATATATAACATATAAAGGAGTTATATATTATGAAGGTTGGTTTAGCATTAGCAGGCGGAGGAATAAGAGGAATTGCACATGCAGGTGCAATTAAAGCATTAGAAGAAAACGGAATAGAAATAAACGTAATAGGAGGAACAAGCTCTGGGAGCTTGATTGCCTCCTTATATGCTATGGGGTATTCTCCATATTATATATACACATTGTTTAAAAAATATGCTTCTACATTGGTAGAGATGAGTAATGCACCAATAATATCAGGAATTGGAAATTTTGTTTTAAATAAAAAGATAAATGTGAACGGACTAAAGTCAGGTGAAAATCTAGAGAATGCATATAATGATATAGCTTTAAAAAAAGGGATAAAAAAGCTAAAAGATATAAAAATGCCTTTAATAATACCGGCAGTTGATATTTCAAAAGGAAAAGAGTATATTTTTTGTTCAAAGAGTAATATGGAAGAAGAGAAATATATAACAGAGGCAACTGTAGGAATTGCTATAAGAGCTAGTAGTAGTTTCCCAGTTGTTTTTTCACCATGTGAATATAAGAATCATATTTTTTTAGATGGTGGAATATTAAATAATATTCCTGTGGAAGAAGTAAAAAGAGCTGGTGCGGAGAAGGTGATTTCAATTAAATTTGACAGTGATCCAATAGATAAAAATAGTAATATAATGGATATAGTAATGAAAATTTTAGATATAATGGGAAATAAAATATCAGAAGAAAATCTAAATCTAAGTGATTACACAATAACAATACCTTCAGATGGCACAGGTTTATTAGACACAACAAAATTAGATTTTTGCTATAAATCTCGGATATAGTACAGTAATTGAGCAAATAGATAAATTAAAAAAGATACTAGTATAAATAAGAAAAATATGTTATTATACTATTATGTATTTAAAAATAAATATGGGGGCAAGCCTCCACCCTTGAACGCAAGATAAACATATTGCAAATTGTAGGGGCAGTGTCCTCGACGACCCGCAAATGAAATTACAAATTGATTGCAAAATGTAGGTGCAAGGTTCCATCCTTGCTCACAGTAGAATATATAAAATTAGAATGGAGAATTTTATGAAAAAAACTATAAAATCTATGGCTATAATATTATTAACAATTTTACTATTCTCATTAACTGGATGTAATTCAGAAATAGAAGAAAACAATAATTTTAAAATTGTTACATCTTTTTATCCAATGTATATAATTACAAAAAATATAACAACAGGTGCCAAAAATGTATCTTTATCTAATATGACAGATGTAAATGTTGGATGTATTCATAATTATACATTAACAACATCAGACTTATTAAAATTAGAAACAGCAGATGTTTTTGTAGAAAATGGATTAGAGATAGAAAACTTTACGGATAAAATAACAAACACATATAGAAACTTAAAAATAATTAATGCAAGTGAAAATATTGAAGATACTATAAGACATGAAGACGAAATAAATGCACATGTTTGGGGAGATATAGAAAAATATATAGAACAAGTTAAAAAAGTATCTGAAAAGCTTGTAGAATATAATCCAGAAAATGAACAAATATATATATCAAACACAAATAGATATATATCAGAATTAGAAGAACTAAAAGCCACATTGAATAATGATAGTACTAAAAAAGCTTTGGTTATGAGTGAAGGTGTTGAATATATTGTTAAAAGTTGTGGAATAAATTATGAACTTTTACATATAGGTCATGATGAAAGCAGTTTAGCAAGTTCAGATATAGCAAATGTAGTAAATAAAATGAAACAAGAGAATATTAAAAATATAATTGTGGAGAAAAATGATTCTACAAAAAATGCGGAAATAATTGCAAGAGAATGTGGGGCTAAAATATATGTATTAGATTCTTGTTTAAGTGGAGAAAGAAATAATAATTCATATATAAATGCAATGAAACAGAATTATCAGATATTAAAAGATATGTAGGAGGCAAGCATGCAAAATAAACCTTGTGGATTACATTGTATAAAAGCAAATAATATATCAGTAAAAATAGGAAAAGAAACAATTTTAGAAAATGTGAATTTGCATATACACTGTGGACAATTAACAGTAATAATAGGTAGAAATGGTGCAGGTAAAAGTACACTATTAAAGGCTATATTAGGAGAAGTAAAGCATACAGGGGATATTAAATTTATAGATATGAAACAAAATAAAGCAGAAAATTTAAAAATTGGTTATGTGCCACAAAGTATTAATATAGAGAAACATATGCCAACAACAGTATATGATTTCGTAGCATGTTTTATTACAAATAAACCTGTATGGATGAGTAGGAATAAAAATACATATAAACAAATAAAAGAACATTTGAAAACATTTGAAGTAGAAAAACTAATAGATAAATCTATAGGGGACTTATCTGGAGGAGAATTACAAAGAGTTCTTCTAGGGGTTGCAACAATAGATGAACCGGACTTACTAATATTGGACGAGCCAGTTTCTCGGAATTGACAAAAATGGAATAAAACTATTTTATAGCATAGTAAATAAGTTAAAACAAGAGTTAGATATGTCTATAATACTTGTTTCACATGATTTAGAATTAGTAGAAAAGTATGCGGATAAAGTAGTATTATTAGATAAAAAAATAGTAAAAGAGGGAACAGCTCAAGACGTTTTTTCAAGTAATGAGTATAAAGAAATATTTATATAAAAGGAGGAACAAAAGATAATGAAGGAAAAATTAAAATCAAATAAAGGTATAACATTAACAGTATTAGTTATAACAATAATAATTCTACTAATGATATCTACAGCAATAATACATACAGTAGCAGATAATCTTTCTTCCAAAGGTGTTAATGATATGTACACAGATATAAAGGCAATAGAAGATAAGGTGAGTGTGTATTACGTAAAATACGGAAACATACCAAAAGCAGAACAAGTAGAGGTATCAATACCTTCAGCAATTGTAACATCAAACCAAAATAATGGAGCAAATTTCTATTATGTAGATTTATCAAAATTAGATGGGTTATCATTAAAATACGGAAAAGGAACAGGAAATTCAACAGACAGATATATAATAAATGAGCAAAGCCATACGGTATATTATCTAGAAGGTGTAGAAACAGAAGGGACAATGTATTATACAATAAATAGAGCATATATGAATATAGATTAAGGTGGATTATGTATTAGAGATTTTTTACTAGATTTTAAATTAAGAAGGAGAACTATGGAAGCAGTATATAATATACTAGAAGTAATATTACCATTTAATTTTATAAAATATGAATTTATGAAAAATGCTATTATTGCCATTTTACTAATATCTCCAATATTTGCAATATTGCGGAACTATGGTAGTAAATAATAAAATGGCTTTTTTTTCAGATGCATTAGGACATTCTGCATTAACTGGAATTGCAATAGGGATGGTATTTCGGAATTACAGATTTAAATATAGCTACAATAATATTTGCAATAGTATTTGCAATTTTATTAAACTATGTAAAACATAAAACTACATATTCAGCAGACACAATAATAAGTGTGTTTTCATCAATAGCAATAGCAATAGGATTAATATTATTATCTAGAACAGGTGGATTTAATAAATACTCAAGTTATTTAATAGGAGATATATTAAGCATTACAAGTCAGGAAATAATATATTTATTTATAGCTTTTATACTTATAATTGTATTTTGGATGTGCATTTTTAATAAATTACATAGCATTAGTATTAATGCAAGTTTAGCAAAGAGCAAAGGAATAAATGTAAATTTAATAGATAACATATTTGTAATAGCAATAGCAATAACAGTAATGATTTCGATTAGATGGATAGGAATATTGTTAATAAATTCTTTATTAATACTTCCAGCAGCTTCAAGTAGAAATATTGCAAAAAATATGAGAAGTTATCATTTGTTTGCAATAATATTTTCAATTTTAGCAGGAATGTTAGGAATAATTTTATCTTTCTATATTAATATACCAACAGGACCAACAATAGTAGTAATTTCAGGTATAATATATTTAATAACTTTTATGTTAAAAGGTAAAATAAAAGAATAAAAGTTGAAAGGAAAAAGAAAATGTATTTGATAGTGGGACTTGGAAATCCAGAAGCGGACTATGCAAAAACTAGGCATAATATGGGATTTAATGCAGTAAATAAAGTAGCAGAAGCAAATAATATAAATATTAATAAAACAAAGTTTAATGGGTTATATAATACAGCTATAATTGAAGGCGAAAAAGTTATACTTTTAAAACCTCAAACGTATATGAATTTAAGTGGAGAAAGTATAGCTGAGTTTAAAAATTTTTACAAAATAGAAGATAGTGAAATTATAGTAATATATGACGATATAGATTTAGAACCAGGAACAATAAGAATTAGAACAAAAGGAAGTGCTGGAAGTCATAATGGGATGAAATCTGTTATACAATGCTTACAAACAGACGAATTCCCAAGAATAAGAATAGGAATAGGGAAACCAAGCGAAAACATAGCTTTAGTAGATTATGTTATTGGTTATATAAATAAAGAAGACCAAGAACAATTACAAGAAGGAGTAACAAAAGCATATGAAGCAGTTATAGAAATACTGAAAAATGGTGTAAATAAAGCAATGAATAAATTCAATTAATTAAAGAAAGGTACAAATATGCACGAAATAATTATAAATAAAACAGAAGGAAAAGAACAAATATTATTAGTAGATGACGGCAAATTAGTGGAATTCTATGAAAACAATGAAGATAGAGAAAGTATAGAAGGTAATGTATACTTAGGAAAAGTTCAAAATGTTTTACAAGGTATGCAAGCAGCTTTTATAGATATTGGTGAAAATAAGAATACTTTTATACATTTAAAAGATATCTTACCAAAAGTAGATGAAAAGGCAAAACAAGAGAAAATTGAACCTAAAATGAAGGAAATTGTAAAGCAAGGAATGCCATTATTGGTTCAAGTAAAGAGAGATAGCACAGATAAAAAAGGTGCCAGAGTTTCAACACATATAAGTTTAACTGGAAAATATTTAGTGTATATGCCAGATGCAGATTTCGTTACAATTTCACAGAAAATAGAAGATACAAAAGAGAGAGAAAGATTAATAGCATTAGTACAAAAGCTTTTACCAAAAGGCTCTGGAGCAATAGTAAGAACTTCTGCAGTTAATAAAACAGAAAAAGAAATAAAAAAGGATATAGATATTCAATTAGATAAATGGCAAAAAATAGTTAGCACTTCAAATGAGAGTAAAGAAAAAAGAGAATTTCCGAAGCTAATATATAAAAATGACAGCATAGTTAAGAAAATATTTATAGATTTAATAGAAAAAAATATTACAAGAGTTGTTGTAAATAGTAAAGACACATTTTTACAAATAAATGAGATGCTTAAAACACTAGAAATTAGTAATGTGCAAGTAGAAGTGAAAAAAGACGTTTTAAATATGTATACTTTAAATAAAGAAATTGCAAAATTACAAAATAGAAGAATTTGGCTTAAAAGTGGTGGATTTATTAGTATAGACAAAACAGAAGCATTAACTGCAATAGATGTTAACTCTGGAAAATATGTTGGAACAAAGGATTTAGAGCAAACTACATATATAGTAAATAAAGAAGCTACAATAGAAATAGCAAAGCAATTAAGATTAAGAGATATAGGTGGAATTGTTATAATTGATTATATTGATATGCATAAAAAAGAAAATCAGAAAAAAATAGAGCAATTATTAGAAGAAGAATTAAAAAAGGATAGGTCAAAAACACAAATAATAGGATTAACAAAATTAAACTTAATGGAAATGACTAGAAAACATATTTGCGGAAATGAATAAAAGTTGTTACGTATATATATAATGTATAAAGAGGTTATATATATGCGTAAAAAAATGATTATTTTAATAACTATACTAATGGTAATATCATTAAGTATAGTTTTTTGTGTTAATAAAGAAAATACAGTTACTGTGGCAAAAGTAAATTCAAACACATATAAAATATTAGTGGACGTCGAAGAATCTAGGTTATATTTGTTTGAAAATAATGAAATAGTAAAAGTTTATAAATGTGCAGGAGGAAAACCTTCAACTCCTTCACCCATAGGAACATGGAAAATTGTTCATAAGGCAAATTGGGGAGAAGGATTTGGTGGAAGTTGGATGGGTTTTAATGTTCCGTGGGGACAGTTCGGAATACATGGAACACTAGATAAATATTCAATAGGTTGGAGCAGTTCACATGGATGTATAAGAATGAATAATGAAGATGTTGCAGAACTATATAAAATTATACCATATGGAACACAAGTTACTATTGTAGATGGGGTATATGGAGCTTTTGGTAAAGGATTCAGAAGTTTGAAATCTGGAATGTACGGTTCAGATGTTTTTGAAATTCAAAAAAGGTTAAAAGAATTAGGATTTTTAAATGCTTCTCCGAATGGAAAATTTGGAGGAGCAACAGAGGAAGCAATTAGAAATTTTTGTAGAGGAAACAAATTGTATGAAACAAAAATTATAACTCCAGATTTAATTCAAAAGATGGGATTCGTATTAATAGACTAAAAAAGAAGAAAATGAAAGAAAAACAGAGAAAATAGAAGAAAACAAATGAAAACGTACCAGCTAAATTATGTAAAATATGGTAAAAAAGACAAATGCAAGGGTATATCTAGTTTGAAAATGCATAAAATAAAGTATATAATTAAAAGTGCGTTTCGATAAAAAAACAGTAAAAAGGAGAGTGTATATTTATTCCGAACGACGATATAAAACAATACTTAAGAAAAACAATAAAATTTGGATTAATTATTATAGTTGCAACAATATTATTAATAGCAATAATTTTAATAAAATATAAACCTTTATATAAAGTAACAATGTTAGGTGAAACTTTAGGATATGTAAAAAACAAATCTGAAATAGAACAAACAATAAATGATTATATAAATAGTAAAGAAGGAAACGTAGCGTTTGTAGAAATTTCTGCAATGCCAGAATATGAATTTAGATTAACACAAGATATAGAAACGAACGAAGAAGACGTGTTGTTAGCAGTTAAAGAAAATTCAAAAGTAACATATAAATTGTATGCAATATCATTAGATGGTGAAAACAAACAATATGTAAATACTATGGAGGAAGCAGAAACAGTTGTTGCTCAATTAAAGGAAAAGTATAAAAATATTATCGAATTAAATTTAGGTGTAAGTGAATATTACACGCAAAATTTAGAAAATGTAGTCTCAGGAGAAATTACTATAGCAGAAACAAAAATAGAAGAAGATGTAAAGCAAAAAGTAGAAATAAAATCACATTCAGTAAATGGTGTGTATTTATCAAAGCCAGTAAAAGGTGTTATAACATCAAGATATGGAACAAGAAGTTCTGGATATCATAGCGGACTGGACATAGCAACATCTACAGGAACAGCAATATATGCATGTGCAGCAGGTAAAGTAACATGTGCTAGTTATAATGGTTCATACGGAAACTTAGTAAAAATATCACACGGAGATGGAGTAGAAACATGGTATGCACATTGTAGTGCAATCTATGTAAGTGTTGGAGAAACTGTTACAGCAGAAACAAAAATAGCAGCAGTGGGATCAACAGGAAATTCAACAGGATCACATTTACACTTAGAAATAAGATTAAATGGGGTTACACAAAATCCACAAAATTATTTATATAAATAGAAAGACAGGAGAAGTTCTCCTGTCTTTTTACGTAAAAATATGTTACTTATGTTTTAAAAAAATTGCCAAAAACCTCCGTCCCCATTGGCAATTTATAAAAATGTATAATCTTGTAAATAAAATTAATAATAATATTGTTAATAGAAAAACCTTATGATATAATTTAAAAAAATTCAAAGGATGAAAGAGAGGTATTGTTTATGAACGATAAGACAGAAGGAGAAATACTAAAGGAGAATTTATTCAATATAAAAAAGAATGGATGGGAAAAGGTTACAGAAGTAGAAAATGACAATATATTAAAATTTTCAGATGAATATATGTACTTTTTAAATAAAGCAAAAACAGAACGCGAGGCTGTTATATTTGCAGTAGATATGTTAGAAAAAAATGGATTTAAAAGTATAAATGATGTAGATTCACTAGTTTCAGGAGATAAAATATATTTTGTAAATAGAGAAAAAAGTTTATATGCAGCCGTAATTGGAAAATTAAAACCAGAAGTTGGAGTGAATATAATAGGTGCACATATAGATTCACCTAGAATAGATTTAAAACCAAATCCATTATATGAAGATAACGGATTTGCATATTTTAAAACACATTATTATGGTGGAATTAAAAAATATCAATGGACAACAATACCACTTTCATTACATGGAGTTATTGTTAAAACAACAGGAGAAAAAGTATATGTTAATATAGGAGAAGAAGATACAGACCCAATATTTACAATTACAGACCTATTGCCACATTTAGCAATGGAACAAATGGAAAAGAAATTAAAAGATGGAATTAATGGAGAAGATTTAAACTTATTATTAGGAAGTAAACCATATAATGATAAAAAAGTTACTGAGAGAATTAAATTAAATATTTTAGCAATATTAAATGAGAAATATGGAATAAAAGAAACAGATTTATTAAGTTCAGAATTAGAAATAGTTCCTGCATTTAAAGCAAGAAGTTTAGGCTTTGATAAAAGTATGGTAGCAGGTTATGGACAAGACGATAGAGTATGTGCATATACATCAATTAGAGCATTATTAAATATTAATCAACCAGAAAGAACCGCAGTATGCATATTATCAGATAAAGAAGAAATAGGAAGCATGGGAAATACAGGAATGGAATCACATGTGTTTGACACATTTGTATCAGAAATTTTAAATAAAACAAATACAAACAAACCAAATTTATTAGATAAGGTATTTTGTAATTCAAAAATGTTATCTGCAGATGTAGATGCAGGGTATGACCCAATATATGCATCTGTTTCAGAAAAAAACAATGCAGCTTTTTTAGGAAATGGAATAGGATTAAATAAATATACAGGAGCAAGAGGAAAATCTGGTGCATCAGATGCAAATGCTGAATATGTTGCAAAAGTAAGAAAAATTTTTGAAGAAAATGAAATACAATATCAAATAACAGAATTAGGAAAAGTAGATGTTGGCGGAGGCGGAACAATAGCATATATATTAGCTAATAAAGGAATAGATGTAATAGATTGTGGAGTTCCAGTATTAAGCATGCATTCACCATACGAAGTTTCTAGTAAATTAGACATATACACTGCATACAAAGCATATACAGCTTTTTGGAACAACTAAGAAAACGGAGAGAAAAATTGAAAAAATATAAAAACTTATTAATTATAGAAGGAAGCATAATATTAACAATTTTATCTGTTATTTTGTTAATAAATTCAAAATTTATTAATTTAATAGCAGGATGTACATATAATAAATTAACAGGACTTTTGTGTCCAACATGTGGTGGAACTAGATGCGTATATAGTATATTAAACGGAAGATACTATGATGCAATGAAATTTAATGCGTTAATATTTTTGGCAATAATATATTTTTCAATTATAAATTTAATATATATTTTCAATACAGTTTTCAATAAAAAGGTATTAAAAATGTTGTATCCAAAATGGTGGCATACAATAATAATTGGGATTATTGTAATATTATTTACAATATTTAGAAATATTTTTTAAAAAAAGTTGAAAAATGTTAAATAATAATATAAACTATAATAAATATAATAAACAAGTGGGGTGAAAAAATGGGAGAAGAAGTACAAGAAAAAAAAGGCCTTAGTATTGCATCTATGGTATTAGGAATTGTTTCTTTAGTATTATGGTGCTTTTGGTATTTATCAATACCTTGCGCAATTTTAGCAATAATATTTGGTATAATAGGAAAAAAAAGAGCTGGAAAGGGTATGGCAATAGCAGGATTAGTATTAGGTATAATAACACTTGTTATATTAGGAATATTATTATTAGTAGGTGCATCAACTTTATCAAGTTTAAATTCAGTAAACTGGAATACAGTAAATTATTAATTTAAAAATTAAAAAACAAGCTATGGGGCTTGTTTTTTTTTGCAAAAAAATATATAATTGACCGGTATATGAAAGGAGAGATATGTATGCAAATTAGTAAAGAAGAAATAATTCATATTGCAAAACTTGCAAATTTAAATTTATCTGAGCAAGAAATAGAAAAAACACTTATAAATATGCAGGATATATTAAACTTTGCAAACACAGTAAATAAGGTAGATACAACGGGAATAGATGAAACAATAGGAGCAACAGCAAATTATAATGTATTTAGAAAAGATGAAATAAAGGTTTTTGAAGATAAAGATGCACTATTGCAAAACGCACCAGAAAAAGAAGATAATATGTTCAAAATTCCAAAAGTTATATAGAGAAATGTGCAAAAGAAAGGAATGATAAGAAAATGGAACTTTATGAATTAACTGTACATGAATTAATTGAAAAGTTAAATAAAAAAGAAATAAGTATAACAGATATAGCAAAAAGCTATGCATCTAGAATTGAAGAAAAAGAAAAAGATGTACAAGCATTTGTTACTGTAACAAGTGAAGAAGCAATAAAAACTGCCGAAGAAGTAGAAGAAAAAATTAAAAATGGAGCAATAACTTCAAAATTAGCAGGAATTCCAATAGGAATAAAAGATAATATATGCCTAAAAGGTGTAAAAACAACATGTGCTTCTAAAATATTAGAAAATTTTGTTGCACCATATAATGCAACAGTTGTAGAAAAGTTGAATAAAGAAAATATTGTTTCTTTAGGAAAATTAAATATGGATGAATTTGCAATGGGAGGCTCAACAGAATATTCTTATTTTAAGAAAACAAAAAATCCTTGGAATTTAAATAAAGTGCCTGGAGGTTCTTCAGGAGGTAGTGCAGCAGCAGTTGCAGCAAACTTAGTACCATGGGCATTAGGCTCAGATACAGGTGGGTCAATTCGTCAACCAGCATCTTTTTGTGGAGTAGTTGGTTTAAAACCTACATATGGTTTAATCTCAAGATTTGGGCTAGTTGCATTTGCATCATCATTAGACCAAATAGGACCAATAACAAAAGATGTAGAAGATGCAGCACTTTTATTAAATGTAATTGCAGGACATGATGAAAAAGATACTACTTCAGTAAACGTTGAAGAAAAAGACTATACAAAAGCTTTAAAAGACGACGTAAAAGGATTAAAAATAGGTCTTCCAAAAGAATATTTTGGAGAAGGCATTAGTGAAGATGTAAAAAATTCTGTATTAGCAGTTGCAAAAAAATATGAAGAAATGGGAGCTATTGTTGAGGAATGCTCTTTAGATATTGCTGAATATGCATTAGCAACATATTATATAATTGCGTGTGCAGAAGCAAGTTCAAACTTAGGAAGATTTGATGGAATTCGTTATGGATATAGAACAAGTAATTATCAAAACTTAAAAGATATATACAGAAATTCAAGAAGCGAAGGATTTGGAGAAGAAGTAAAAAGAAGAATTATGCTTGGAACTTATGTATTAAGTTCTGGTTATTATGATGCATATTATAAAAAAGCACAAAAAGTTAGAACAGTTGTAAAACAAGAATTTGACAAATTGTTTGAAAAATATGATGTAATATTAACACCAACAGCACCAACAGTAGCATTTAATATTGGTGAGAAATCAAATAACCCATTAGAAATGTATTTAGCAGATTTATGTACTGTTTCTGTAAACATTGCAGGATTACCAGGAATATCTGTACCATGCGGATTAGATAGTACAGGAATGCCAATAGGTATGCAATTAATAGGAAAACATTTCTCAGAGGAAACATTATTACGTGCAGCATATGCGTACGAGAAAAACACAGATTTTAAAAAGAATAAACCAACATTTAAAATATAACTTATTCTTTATAGAGGGGATGAATTTATGTCAAGAGAAGATTATGAAATAGTAATGGGATTAGAAGTACATGCAGAGCTTTCAACAAAAACAAAAATATTTTGTTCTTGCCCAACAGAATTTGGTGGAGAACCTAATACACATTGTTGTCCTGTTTGTATGGCAATGCCAGGAAGTTTACCAGTATTAAATGAAAAAGTAGTTGAATATGCTGTAAAAGCAGGAATTGCAACAAATTGCGAAATTGCAAAAAACAGTAAAAATGATAGAAAAAATTACTTTTATCCAGACTTACCAAAATCATACCAAATATCTCAATTTGATATGCCACTTTGTGAAAGAGGATATATAGAAATAGAAAATGAAAATGGAGAAACAAAAAAGATTCGTTTAACTAGAATTCATATAGAAGAAGATGCAGGAAAGTTAAACCATGATCCTTACGGAAGAGGTTCTTTAGTAGATTTAAATAGAGCTGGAGTACCATTAATAGAAATAGTTTCAGAACCAGATTTACGTTCTAGTGAAGAGGTTGAAAAGTATTTAAGAAAATTGAAATCTATATTAGAATATATAGAAGTGTCTGACTGTAAAATGCAAGAAGGTTCATTAAGAGCAGATGTTAACGTTTCTGTAAGAAAAAAAGGTGCAACAGAATTTGGAACAAGAACAGAAATGAAAAATATGAACTCATTTAGATCTATTGTAAGAGCTATAGAATATGAAGCAGATAGACAAATAGATGTAATAGAGAATGGTGGAAAGATAGACCAAGAAACATTAAGATGGGATGATGTATCTGGTAAAACATTTTCAATGAGAGATAAAGAAGATGCACAAGATTACAGATATTTCCCAGATCCAGATTTATTAGTAATTAAAATTTCAGATGAGTATGTAGAAAATATTAGAAAAAATTTACCAGAATTGCCAGAAAGCAGAAGAACAAGATATATAGAAGAGTTTTCATTACCAGAATATGATGCAAATATATTAACATCTTCAAAACATTTATCAAATCTTTTTGAAGGGGCAACAGCAATATGCAATAATCCAAAGGCTGTAAGTAACTGGATTATGACAGATATAACAAAGGTATTAAATGATAAAGGAATAGAACCAGATGAAATTTCATTTAATGCAGAGCAATTAGGAAAATTAATTGTTTTAATAGATAAAGGAACAATTAGTACAAGCATAGCTAAAAAAGTTTTAACAGAATTATTTGAAAATCCAAAAGACCCTGAAGAAATAGTAAAAGAAAAAGGATTAGTTCAAATATCTGATGAGGGAGCCATAAAAGAGGTAGTTATAAAAGTATTAGAAAGCAACCCACAATCAGTAGCAGACTTCAAAGCAGGAAAAGATAAAGCATTAGGATTTTTAGTAGGACAAGCAATGAAGGAGACAAAAGGAAAAGCAAATCCACAAATGTTAAATAAAATGTTTATGGAAGAATTAAACAAATAATCAATAGAGTATTATATATGAGATTACAAAAAAGAAGAATGTGCAATAAACACATCCTTCTTTTTCCTTATCTAAAATTCTTACAGGAATAATTTTTTATCCTCTATTAAATAAATATTGAATTCCTCCATTAGCAGCTGCAGTTAATGCTAAGACTATAACTCCAGCGGTAAGTACACCAGCTATAATTGGTGGAATTGCTTTCTTTGGTGGTAAATCTAAAAAGTTTGCAATTAAAGAACCAACCCAAGCTCCTGTACCAGGGACTGGTATTGCTACAAATAAGAATAAACCTAAAGCAGCAAAGTTTTGCAATTTTTCACTTTCTTCAATTTTCTTTGTAGCCTTATTAGATGCCCAATCTATAATAACTTTGAAAGGTTTCCATCTTCCAAAAAAGTCAAATAATGGGCGAATATATTTTACAATAAAGTATACTGGAATAATATTACCTATAAAACTAGCTAAAAAAGATTCAACATAGTTTAAGTTGAAAGTAAAAACTCCAACAGGGATAGCCCCTCTAAGTTCTATAATAGGAATCATACCTATTATAGCAGTTAAAATATAACGTGCAAAAAGTGGTAATGTAGCCATAAAAACTCCTTACATATAAAAATTAAGTGAATTTTTAAAAAATAAAAAATCACTTACAGTATTTTATAATAAGAATACAAAAAAGTCTATAAAAAAATAAAAATAAAAAGAAAATATATTATTATAATGATAAAAACATTGCAAAACGCAGGGGCTGGCGTCGTCGACAGCTCACAAATAAAACATATTGTAAAATTTCATAGGCGTATTATATAAGCCAACAAAAATTAACAAAAAAATAAACACAAAAACCGTTGACAAGCTACGGAAACATGTGGTATAGTATAAAAGCATATATTTATTTTTTAAACAAAAGACAGAAAGTTTAAAAAGTAAGGGTGGTTAAAATTAAAATACTATTTAAAAGCGTATTTTAACTAAATATTTTAAGGTAAGTTGGCAAAAAAAGATAAGTTTTGCCGGCATACCTTTTTGTTGCCTAAACCCATTATTTATGTTAATTAAAAAAGAAGAGGAATTAAGTAATATATAAGGTTACTAAATTTAAGCTCTAAAAGAGCGGAAGAGTTTAAATTTAGTAAAAACATTTATTGTTTAAGAAGGACTTCTTTTAAAAATAAATATTAGATGTACAAACATCTAATAAATATCTGCTCTAAAAAGTTATTTTTTAATATTAAAAGGAGTTGATTCATTTTGGTAAAAGACATTAAACATGAGAAATGCGTACGTAAAATTTTTGCTAAGATTGGTGATTTTATAGAAATGCCAAATCTTATAAAAGTGCAAAAAGATTCTTATGATTGGTTTATTAAAGAAGGATTGGGAGAAGTTTTAAGAGACATATCTCCAATAGTAGATTACACAGGTAATTTAGTATTAGAATTCTTTGACTATTACATGGAAGAAGAAACAAAGTATTCAATTGAAGAAGCAAAGGAAAGAGATGCTACATATTCAACAAGATTACATGTAAAAGTAAGATTAATAAACAGAGAAACAGGAGAAATTAAAGAGCAAGAAATTTATTTAGGTGATTTCCCTCTTATGACAGACAGTGGAACATTCGTAATAAACGGAGCAGAGAGAGTTGTAGTAAGCCAGTTAGTTCGTTCACCAGGATGCTATTATGCATCAGATTATGACAAAACAGGTAAAAAACTATATACTTCAACAGTTATGCCAATTCGTGGAGCTTGGTTGGAATACGAAACAGATGCAAATGATGTTTTCTATGTAAGAATAGATAGAACAAGAAAATTACCAGTAACATCTTTATTAAGAGCTATAGGTTTAATTTCAGACCAACAAATTATAGATGTATTTGGAGAAGATGAAAAAATATTAGCAACAATAGCAAAAGATACTATTAAAACTAACGAAGAAGCATTAATAGAAATCTATAAAAAATTAAGACCAGGTGAATTACCAACAGTAGATGCTGCTAGAAACTTATTTAACGGATTATTCTTTGACCCTAGAAGATATGATTTAGCAAAAGTTGGTAGATATAAATTTAATAAAAAATTAAATTTAGCATATAGAATTACAAATCAAATAGCTTTTTCTGATATATTAAATTCAGAAACAGGAGAAGTTTTAGTAGAAAAAGATACTAAAATTTCAAAAGAAGCAGCTTTAGAAATACAAAATGCAGGAATAAATATTGTAGACGTTAAAGTAGGAGACAAAAAAGTAAGAGTTATAGGTAATGGAACAGTAGATATTCATAGCTTTGTAGATGCAAAAGTTTTAAAAGACTTAAATATTAAAGAATTAGTAAATTACGAAGTATTAAAAAACATATTAGAAAATACAGATAAAAAAGATTTAGCAAAAGCAATAGAAGAAAGAATTGAAGAATTAGTTCCAAAACACATTGTAACAGAAGATATGATATCTTCAATCAACTACTTATTAAATTTACAATATGATTTAGGAAGAGTAGATGATATTGACCATTTAGGAAATAGACGTATTCGTTGTGTTGGAGAATTATTACAAAATCAATTCAGAATTGGTCTTACAAGATTAGAAAGAGTTGTAAGAGAAAGAATGACAATCCAAGATTTAGATGTTGTTACACCACAAACATTAATTAATACAAAACCAATAACATCTGCAATTAGAGAATTCTTTGGAAGCTCTCAATTATCACAATTTATGGACCAAACAAACCCATTATCTGAATTAACACATAAAAGAAGGATTTCAGCTTTAGGACCTGGTGGTTTATCTAGAGAAAGAGCTGGATTCGAAGTAAGAGACGTTCACTATACACATTATGGTAGATTATGCCCAATAGAATCTCCAGAAGGACCAAACATTGGACTTATTTCTGCACTTTCATCATTTGCAATAATAAACGAATATGGATTTGTAGAAACACCATATAGAAAAATAGATCCAAAAACACATAAAATTACAGATAATGTTGAATATATGACAGCAGATGTAGAAGATGATTATATTATAGCTCAAGCTTCTGAACCAGTAGATAAAGACGGAAAGTTTGTTAACAAAAAAGTTAGAGTAAGATTCTTAGATGAAGTTACAGAAGTTGATGCTGAAAAAGTAAATTATGTAGATGTTTCACCAAAACAATTAGTATCTGTTGGTGCAGCAATGATACCTTTCTTAGAGCATGATGATGCTAACCGTGCATTGATGGGTGCAAACATGCAACGTCAAGCAGTGCCACTTATGATTACAGATTCACCAATGGTTGGAACAGGTATAGAATATAAAGCAGCAAAAGATTCTGGAATTATGATATTAGCTAAAGAAGCCGGAACAGTAACAAAAGTTACAGGTGACGAAATAATTATTAAAAATGACAAAGGTGCTACAGATATATATAAACTACGTAAATTCAAGAGAACAAATGGTGGTACATGTATAAACCAAAGACCAATAGTTAAAACAGGAGAAAAAGTTGGTAAAGATGATGTTATAGCTGATGGACCATCAACACAAAACGGAGAAATGGCTCTTGGAAAGAATGTTTTAATAGCTTTCACAACTTGGGAAGGTTACAACTACGAGGATGCTATATTATTAAGTGAAAGATTAGTAAAAGAAGATGTTTATACTTCAATACATATAGAAGAATATGATTGTGAATGTAGGGACACAAAGTTAGGACCTGAAGAAATAACAAGAGATATTCCAAATGTTGGAGAAGATTCTCTTAAAGATTTAGACGATACAGGAATTATAAGAATTGGTGCAGAAGTAAGACCAGGAGATATATTAGTAGGAAAGGTTACTCCAAAAGGAGAAACAGAACTTACAGCAGAAGAAAGATTACTTCGTGCTATATTTGGAGAAAAAGCTAGAGAAGTTAGAGATACATCTTTAAGAGTACCACATGGTGAAGCAGGAACAATAGTAGATGTAAAAATATTTACTAGAGAAAATTCAGATGAATTAGGACCTGGAGTTAATCAAATAATTAGAGTTTATATAGCTCAAAAAAGAAAAATATCAGTTGGAGATAAAATGGCTGGACGTCATGGTAACAAAGGTGTTA
>CAZTHC010000011.1:0-24217 GCA_964613425.1 uncultured Lachnospiraceae bacterium | reverse complement strand
CGTATTGTATACGCCCTTTTGTAATATATTCTAAACATATGATTCTAGTATCTCTAGTTCTCCTTGTATTATATATTCTCCTAAAGTCGCTGGTATTATAAAGCTATCTCCTAGTTTTATTTTATATTCTTCTGTTGAAGTTTTTATTGTTCCTTCGCCTTTTATTACATTTACGGTGTAGAATGTTTCTTCACTAGATTTTTGTACAAAGCTACCATTTATTGTTATTTTGTCCGTTTTAAAATAACTTGAGTCTACCACTCTTACTATTTCTTCATTAATACTTTTCGTTTCTACTATTTTAGGACTATTATTAACATTTATTACATCTATTGCTTTTTCTATATGTAATTGTCTTGGTTGTCCATCTTTACCTATTCTGTCCCAATCATATACTCTATATGTTAAGTCACTATTTTGTTGTATTTCGCATAATAGTGTATCTCCTAATAATGCATGTATTGTGCCTGCTGGTATGTATATTGCGTCTCCTTTTTTTATTGAAATATATTTTAAATTTTCTTTTATTTTTCCGTTTTTAATAATTTCTTTAACTTCTTCTTGCTTTACGCTGTCCTTTAAACCGCAGATAACTTGGGCATTTTCACCACATTCTAGTATATACCACATTTCTGTTTTTCCTATATCATTTTCTCTTTCTTTTGCATATTCATCATTTGGATGTACCTGAACAGATAAATTATCATTTGCATCTATAAATTTAATTAATAAAGGAAATCTATCCATTGTTGATGTTTTTGTTCCGAATACTTCTTTTCTCATTTGCATATTGTTAAACAATTCATCTAATTCTTTTCCTTCATATTCTCCATTTCTTATTATGCTTTTACCATTTTTATTTGTTGAAATTTCCCAGCTTTCTGCTGTTTTTTCAAATGGAACTTGTTTATTAAAATATGTTTTTAGTTTTGTTCCTCCCCAAATATAATCTTTGTATACTGGTTTTAAAAATATGATTTCTTTCATTTGAATCTCTCCTTTTATTTTTATATTATTTTTGCAATAAATTACAATTTATTTGGCGAATCGTCGAGGACGTCGACCCCTACATTTCGCACTGTGTTTGAAAATATAATAATAAAAACGATTTTAATGCATAAGCCTGCCATTAAAATCGTTTATTAATTTTTTTATGATGCTGATTCTTTTTTATTTGATACTATCTTTTTTCTTATTGTATGTTTTTTTACTACTTTATTTTCATTAATAACTAATTTTGGCATTTCTTTTGTTTCCACAGTTTCTTTCGTTATAATGCATTTTTCTATTTTAGGATTTGATGGAATTTCGAACATAATGTCTCTCATTATATCTTCTATTATTGAACGTAATCCTCTTGCCCCTGTATTTCTCTGTATTGCTTTATCTACAATAACATCTAAAGCGTCTTTTTCAAATTCCAATTCAACATCATCAAATTCAAATAATTTCTTATATTGTTTTACTAAAGCATTTTTTGGTTCTGTTACTATTTTTATTAATGCTTCTCTATCTAGTTCTTGTAATGTCGCTATTATTGGCAATCTTCCTACAAATTCTGGTATCATACCAAATTTTAATAAATCTTGTGGTAACATTTCCTCTAGGATTTTGTATCTTTTTATGTCTTTTTGACTTTCTATTTGTGCACCAAATCCAATAGCTTTTTTTCCTGTTCTATCTTTTATAATTTTTTCTATTCCCTCAAAAGCTCCTCCACAAATAAACAATATATTTTCTGTGTTTATTTGTAAAAATTCTTGGTGTGGATGTTTTCTTCCCCCTTGTGGTGGTACTGAAGCAACTGTTCCTTCAATTATTTTTAATAATGCTTGTTGAACTCCTTCTCCGCTTACATCCCTTGTTATAGATGGATTTTCAGATTTTCTAGAAATCTTATCTATTTCATCTATATATATAATTCCTCTTTCTGCTCTTGGTATGTCATAATCTGCTGCTTGTATTAATTTTAGAAGTATGTTTTCTACATCTTCTCCAACATAACCAGCTTCTGTAAGTGTTGTAGCATCTGCTATTGCAAATGGCACATTCAAGATTCTTGCTAAAGTTTGAGCTAACAATGTTTTTCCACATCCAGTTGAACCTAATAATAAAACATTACTCTTTTGAATTTCTATATCATCAGCTGAATCCTTATTATTAATTCTCTTGTAATGATTGTACACTGCTACTGCTAAAGTCTTTTTAGCATCTTCTTGTCCTATTACATAATCATCCAATATTTTCTTGATCTCTGCTGGTGTTGGCAATTTTTCCATTTCATCTTCTACATATGATAAATCTTCTTCATAATATTCATCTTCTAATATGTTTGAACATATATTTATACATTCATCACAAATATATACATTAGGTCCAGCAACTATCCTTTTAACTTGCTCTTGGGTTTTTCCACAAAATGAACATGTAACATTTTTTAATATATTATTATCATTTTTTTTAGGCATTATTTCCTCCTATAATTATCTTTTAGTAATTTCTTCAATATATAAAATCATTGAGAGTTACTATAACATATATTCTTTATAGATTGTTTATATTCTTTTATCTAATATACCATCTATTAAACCATATTTTAGTGCTTCTTCAGCTGTTAAATAATTATCTCTTTCTGTATCTTTTTCTATTTGTTCTAAAGTTTGACCTGTTTTTTCACTTAATATTTTATTTAACTTTTCACGAGTTCTTACCATATGGTCTGCATGAATTTTAATTTCTGTTGTTTGACCTGAAAGTCCGCCAGAAATTAATGGTTGATGTATTAATATTTCTGAATTTGGAGTTGCAAATCTTTTACCTTTTTCTCCACATGCTAATAATACTGCACCCATACTTGCTGCTAATCCAACACATATAGTAGATATTGGGCATTTAATATAATTCATTGTATCAACTATTGCCATTCCATCTGTTATTGACCCACCTGGACTATTTATATAAAAATGTATTTCTTTATCTGGGTCTTCGCCTTCTAGAAATAACATTTGTGCTATTACTAGGCTTGCTGTTACATGGTTTACATCTTCACTTAAAAATATTATTCTATCTTTTAACAATCTAGAGAATATATCATATGATCTTTCTCCTTTACTTGTTTGTTCAATTACATAAGGTACTAAACTATCTTTTATCATTTGAAAACCTCCTATATTTTATTTGTGAGTCGTCAAAAACGCCGACCCCTACATGTTTTTATTTACATTTTTAATTTAGCAGGCTCAAATTGCTTTTTGCCTGCTATTAATTAGTTTATTTTATTTTTGCATTTTCTACTAAGTATGCAATTGCTTTTTCTGTTTTCATGTTTTCTTTTATATATCCTTTTAATTGTTCGTTGTCTTTAAGTTCTTCTTCTTTTTTTCCATATTTTGTAGCCATTTCTTTTACTTTTTCTGCAACATCTTCTTCTGTTACTTCTATATTAGCATCTTTGCTTATTGCTTCTAAAACCAACTTACCTTTTACAGATTTTTCAGCTTGTTGTTTATATTCATCTCTGAATTCTGTCATTGTTTTTCCCATCATTTGAAGATATTGTTCCATTTTCATTCCTTGGTAACTTAATCTTCCTTCTATTTCTTTAACCATGTTATCTATTTCTGTTTCTATCATTCCTGATGGAATTTCAATTTCTGTAGCATCGCAAACAGCTTGTATTGCTGCTTCTTCTGTTTCATATTTTGCTCTTGTTGTATTTTCTTCTTCCATTTTAGCTTTTATATCTGCTTTTAATTCTGCTAATGTATCAAATTCACTAATATCTTTAGCAAGCTCATCGTCTATTACAGGCATTTCTTTCTTTTTAATTTCATGTAATTTTACTTTAAATGTAGCATCTTTTCCAGCTAATTCTTTTGAAAAATATTCTTCTGGAAATTTAACTTTTACTTCTTTTTCTTCATTTATTTTCATACCAATTATTTGGTCTTCAAATCCTGGAATAAAAGAACCACTTCCTATTGTTAAATCGTATCCTTCTGCTTTTCCACCTTCAAAAGCTTCTCCATCAACAAATCCTTCAAAATCTATTTTAGTAATATCATCTTTTTCTACTGCTCTATCCTCTATAGATACAAGTCTTGAGTTTTTCTCTGCCATATGTCCTAATTCGTGTTCAATATCTTTGTCAGATACATTATACTCAACTTTTTTTAGTTCTATACCTTTATATTTTCCTAATTTTACTTCTGGTTTTGTTTGAATTACAGCTGTAAATATAAGCTCTTTTCCTTTTTCCATTTGTGTTATATCTATTTGTGGTTGACTTACTGCTTCTATATTGTTTGCTTTCAATTCTTCATCAAATATTGGTGGAACTACTTCATTAAAAGCATCTTCATAAAATATTTCTTTTCCATAATATTTTTCTACAATATTCATTGGTGCCTTACCTTTTCTAAATCCTGGTATATTGAAATATTTAGCATTTTTTGCATATACTGTTTTTATTGCTGCATCAAATTTCTCTGCTTCAATTTTAAATTCCAATTTTAATTCATTATTTTTGTCTGTTTTTTCTACTTTTATACTCATTTAATTCATTTCCTTTCTTTTTTGTTTTTAAAATAAGCTTTTATATTATATCACAAAATATAGATAAATCAAGGTTTTGTGAAAATTATTATTTTATTTTTTTATGTAACTTTTATTAATGAAAAGTTAGTATAATCACAACTCACTAGTTTGAAATCTATTCCAAGTAAAACACCTTGTATTGCGTCTGCATGTGCAACTCCGTGTAAATGTCCATACAAGCATTTTTTCACATTATATTTTATCATTGTTTTTACTAATTGTGTAACATCTTCATTTTTCTTTGAAAATGGTGGATAATGCGTACAAACTATAATTTCTTTTTCTGTACCATACTTTTGTATTCCATTATTTATAGATAGTTCTAAACGTATATTTTCTCTTTTTAAAATTTTATCATTTTCTTCGCCTTCTTGGTTTACCCAACCTCTAGTGCCGCATATTATATAGTTCTCAAATTCTATACTATTATTATATAAAAAATCTATTGTTGAAAATTTATTTTCTTCTATATATTTTCTTAACTTTGTACTAGTTGTCCACCAATAATCATGATTTCCCTTTAATAAAAGCTTTCTTCCTGGTAACTCATTTAAAAATTTAAAATCTTCATATGTATCTTTTAAATTCATTGCCCACGAAAAATCTCCTGGTAATAATACTAAGTCTTCTTCTTTTACTTTGCTTAACCAGTCTTTTCTTATTTTTTCTGCATGATTTTCCCAATTATACCCAAATACGTCCATGGGTTTATCTGTTCCAAATGACAAATGCAAATCAGATATTGCATATATACTCAATAATATCACCTCATATTTTGGTTAATTTATTTTTAAATTTGGTATAGCATTTAATTTTAAATCTGCAATTTTTCCATCTAAATAATTGTAATATCCTGCTGAAGCAATCATTGCTGCATTATCTGTACACAATTTAAGTTCAGGATAATAAATTTCTATATTATTTTCTTTTAATTTTGAAAATCCTTCTCTTATATAACTGTTCGCAGAAACTCCTCCTGCAAGTGCAATTGTATTTATATTTAAACTCTCAGCTGCTTTTAATGTATTTTCTATTAATACTTCTGTTGCAACTTTCTCAAAACTTGCACATAAATCTGCTTTATTTATATCTGGTGTTTTATGATTTAAATTAATTATTGCCGTTTTTATTCCACTAAAACTGAAGTCCAAATTTTCGAAATGTGTTTTTGGTAGTTTTATTGTTGGTTGTCCTTCTTTTGCCAATTTATCTACTTTTGGTCCTCCTGGATAACCTAAACCTACTACCCTTGCAATTTTATCAAATGCTTCTCCAATTGCATCATCTCTAGTTTTTCCTAATATTTCAAAGCTGTTATAGTCTTTAATATGTACTAAATGTGTGTGACCTCCGTGAAATAACTAAACACAAAAATGGTGGTTTTAATTTACTATGAGTAATATAATTGGCTGCAATATGACCTTCTATATGGTTTACTCCTACTAATGGCTTATTTAATGCATAGCTTAAACCTTTTGCATATGATACTCCTACTAGCAAAGCTCCTACTAATCCTGGTCCATATGTACATGCAATTACATCTATATCTTCAAAAGTTTTATTTGCTTGTTTTAATGCTTCTTTTGTAACTTGGTTTATAACCTCTGTATGGCACCTAGATGCTATTTCTGGTACTACTCCACCATATTCTTCATGTATTTTTATTTGTGAATTTATTACATTAGAAAGAACCTCTCTTCCGTTTTTAACAACAGAAACAGAGGTCTCATCACAGCTAGATTCTATTCCAAGCACATAAATATCTTTCATTTTATTCTCCTTAATTTCAAATTCAATATTTGTCGAACCGTTTACGATAAATTTATCTGTGGGTCGTCGAGGACACCGCCCCCTACATTTTATAAAATGATTTGTGTATTCTTTAAAAGATTATTCCTAGTAAATAATTCATTCCATTATAAACACCGTTTATTAATGGTGAAACTATTATTCCAGATAATCCTGTTATCCAAAGTATTACAAATACTATGTAAAATATTTGCTCTTTTTCTTCAAACCAACGTTTTGCATTATATGGTAAAAAATGTTTTAAAATTTTTGAACCATCTAATGGTGGTAATGGAATTAAATTAAATACTCCTAACCCAACATTTGTTATAACTATGTTTAATAATACTATATATAATATTGCTGATACATTTGTTGATATTGTAAGTATTCCTCCTGCTGGAAATACAATATATGTAATTGTTAGAAATATAAAAGCTAATAAAAAGTTCATTATTGGTCCCGCTAATGATACTAATGCTTGTGCAGCCGATGCAGACATTTTATTATTGAAATTTCTCGGATTTATTTCTACTGGTTTTCCCCATCCAAATCCTGCTACAAGTAGCATTACAGTTCCTATCGGATCCATATGACTTAATGGATTTAAATTTAGTCTTCCTTGTGAACGTGGTGTTGTGTCTCCTAATTTATCTGCTACAAATGCATGTGCAAATTCGTGAAATGTTATAGCTATTAAAACTCCTGGAATTACAAGTAGTAATGCTATTAGTCCATTTTGTGTCATTCCTGTAAATCTAATTAATACCATTACGGCTATTATAATATATAATATTTTTTTATCCATCCTAAAATCAAACATTTTAGTATCCTTTCTTAATTAATCTATAACTTGTCAGTTTCAAATGATATATAGCCCTCGTATAAATAACTATTATCTATTCCCTTCATATATACTTCTCTACTATCTATCTCTTTTGTTAAGCTTTGTTTTAATAATTCTTTAATTTCCGTGTCTTTTATAGGACTACGTTCCATTGCAAGTAAATAATCTGTTTTATCTACTTTGCTCCAATCAACAACTACATTTAACTCTTTTTTCAAAATTAAATCAAGCCAAATTCTTGTACTTCTGCCATTACCTTCTCTAAATGGATGTGCAATATTCATTTCTACGTATTTTTCTATTATTTCTTCATACGTTGATTGTGGCATTTTTTCAATGTTTTTAATTGCTTCTTCAAGATAACTAAGAGGTGTAAATCTAAAATTTCCTTTTGCTATATTTACTTTTCTTAAAGTGCCTGCAAATTCATATATCTCTTCGAATAAGCATTTATGAATTTTCTTCAAAGATTCAAATGTTCCTGGTTTTAATTCATTTAGATATCCTGTTTCAAACATTTCTTTTGCACGTTTTTTACTAATTCTTTCTTCTTCTCTTGCCAATTCTGTTTGATCAGTGATGTTTAATTTATTCTCTAAAATCATTTTTACCTCCTCATTAGTTTTTTAGATTAATGCTCTGAAAGTGGTTTCATTGTTGGGAAGAATAATATGTCCCTTATAGATGCTGAGTCTGTAAGTAACATTATAAGTCTATCTAATCCTATTCCCATTCCTCCTGTTGGTGGTAATCCGATTTCTAATGCTGTTACAAAGTCTTCATCCATTCCGCCTGCTTCTTCGTCACCTTTTTGTTTTGCTTCTACTTGCTTCATAAATCTTTCGTATTGGTCTAATGGGTCATTTAATTCTGAATAAGCATTTCCATATTCACGTCCACCAATAAACAATTCAAATCTTTCAACCAATCTTTGGTCTTCTTGTTTTCTCTTTGTTAATGGAGATATTTCAACTGGATAATCTATTATAAATGTAGGTTGAATTAATGTTTCTTCTACATATTCTTCGAAGAATTCATTTATTACATGACCTCTTGTTTGTTTTGTTGGTTCAAGTTCAATTTCTTTTTTCTTTGCTAATGCAATTGCCTCTTCGTCTGTTTCTATTTTATTAAAGTCTATTCCTGTTACTTCTTTTATAGCGTCTATCATTGATATTCTTTTCCAATTAGGTGTTAAATCTATGTCTACACCTTGGTAGCTAATTTTTGTTGTGCCTAATACATTTTGTGCTATTTGAGAAATAATTTTCTCTGCCATATCCATCATATCTTTGTAATCTTGATATGCTGAATAAAACTCTATATTTGTGAATTCTGGATTGTGTTTAATATCCATTCCTTCATTTCTAAAGTTTTTACCTATTTCATAAACTCTATCAAATCCACCAACTATTAATCTTTTTAAGTTCAATTCTGGTGCTATTCTTAAATACATATCTAAGTCTAAAGTATTATGATGTGTTGTGAATGGTCTTGCAGCATCTCCTGTTGCTACTGTTGTTAACATTGGAGTTTCAACTTCTAAATAACCATCTTCATCTAAAATTCTTCTTAATTCTTTTATTATTTTAGTTCTTTTAATAAATGTTTCTTTAACTTCTGGATTAACAATTAAATCCAAATATCTTTGTCTATATCTTAAATCCATATCTTTTAATCCATGAAATTTTTCTGGTAATGGACGTAATGATTTAGTAAGTAAAACAACTTCTTTTGCATGTACAGATATTTCTTCTGTTCTTGTTTTAAATACAAATCCTGTAATTCCTATAATATCTCCTATATCATAAGTTTTAAATAGTTTATAGCTTTCTTCTCCTAAATCATTTATACTTACATAACTTTGCATTTTTCCTGTACTGTCTTGTATTGTACAGAAAGATGCTTTACCCATAATTCTTTTACCCATAATTCTTCCTGCTATTGTTACATCTTTTTGCTCTAATGCTTCGTAGTTATCTCTTATTTCTTGGCTTGTATGAGTTCTATTATATTTAGTTATTGCAAATGGATTTTTTCCATCATTTTGCAATTCTTCTAATTTCTCTCTTCTAACCTTCATTAATTGGTTTATGTCTAATTCTTGTTCTTCTACATTTTCGTTGTTTTCCATTTTTATCTCTCCTTTTTATATATTGACAATTTCTGCAAATATTTTTTGTCTGTATCGCAATATTTAACATCTAATAATATATATGTTTTTCCTTCATTTGTCAATAGAAGAGCAAATGTAGACTATAGTTTATAAATTACTAAATCTTATTAAAAATATACTTTTATTAGTTATTATTTAATTCTTGTATTGATATGTTTTTCTCTTCATCTACTATAACTTTATATTTTTTGTTTTGCTGTATTGTTCCATTTAAAATTTCTTCTGCTAATTTATCTTCTAATATGCTTTGTATTGCCCTTCTTAGTGGTCTTGCGCCATATTTATCGTCTGTTCCTTTTTCTATAATATATTTTTTAGTAGATTCATCCACTACCACTTTAATGCCTTTTTCTTCAAGCCTTTTTGTAACATCCCTCAACATTAAATCAACTATTTGTTGTAATTCCTCCTTATTCAATTTATGGAATACAATTATTTCATCTATACGGTTAATAAATTCTGGTCTAAACTGTTTCTTTAATTCTGCAAGAACAGCTTTTTTATTTTCTTCATACTCCTTTTCTGTTTTGTTATTAGTACTATCTGTAAATCCAAATGCTTTATTATCTGTTATTAGTCTCGCACCAGCATTTGATGTCATTATTATTACAGAATTTTTAAAGTTAACTGTTCTTCCATGTGAATCTGTTAATCTTCCATCTTCTAATATTTGTAACAACATATTCATTACATCTGGATGTGCCTTCTCGATTTCATCAAAAAGTATTATTGAATATGGTTTTCTTCTTACTTTTTCAGTTAGTCCTCCGCCTTCATCAAATCCAACATATCCTGGAGGTGAGCCTATCATTTTAGAAGTTGAATGTGATTCCATATATTCAGACATATCTACTCTTATAATTGCATTTTCATCTCCAAATAAACTGTCTGCTAATGCTTTTGACAATTCAGTTTTTCCAACACCTGTTGGACCTAAGAACATAAATGAACCTATTGGACGTTTTGGATCTTTTAGACCAACTCTACTCCTTCTTATTGCCTTTGCAATGGCTGTTACGGCTTCATTTTGTCCTACTACTCTTTGATGTAATGCTTCTTCCAAGTTTTGTAATCTTTCATTTTCAGTCTTACTGATTTTAGTTGCAGGTATTCCTGTCCATTTGGCTAATACTTCTGCTATATCTTCTGCTGACACATTTACAATATTTTTTGTGTTTTTATCATTCCATTTACTATTCTCTTTTTCAATTTTATTTTTCAGTTCATGTTCTCTATCTCTTAATTCTGCAGCTTTTTCAAAGTCTTGTACCTTAATAGTTTCTTCTTTTTCTTTTATTATGTTTTCTAATTCATCTTGCATTTTTTTCAAATTATCTGGTTGTGTATATGTTTTTAAACGTACCTTTGAAGATGCTTCATCTATTAAATCTATAGCTTTATCTGGTAAAAATCTATCATTAATATATCTTACGGATAAATTAACAGCAGCTTCAATTGCCTCGTCCAATATTTTTACATTATGATGTGCTTCATATTTATCTCTAATGCCATTCAATATTTGAATGCTTTCTTCTGCTGTTGGCTCATCAACAGTTACTGGTTGAAATCTTCTTTCTAATGCTGCATCTTTTTCTATATATTTTCTATATTCATTTAGTGTTGTTGCACCTACTACTTGTACTTCTCCTCTTGCCAATAACGGTTTTAAAATGTTTGCTGCATCTATTGCGCCTTCTGCAGAACCTGCTCCAACTATTGTATGAATTTCATCTATAAATAAAATAACATCTCCTGCTTTTTTTACTTCATTTAAAGATTTCTTTATTCTTTCCTCAAAATCTCCTCTATATTTTGCACCTGCAACCATAGAAGACATATCGACACTTACAATACGCTTGTTTTTTAAAATCTCTGGTACATCTCCTGCAATAATTTTTTCTGCTAAGCCTTCTATAACTGCTGTTTTTCCTACTCCAGGTTCACCTATTAAACAAGGATTATTTTTTGTTCTTCTAGACAAAATTTGTATTACTCTTTCTATTTCATCTTTTCTTCCTATTACTGGGTCCAATTTTCCTTCTGCTGCTGTTTTTGTTAAGTCACTACCAAATTGATTTAATGTTGGTGTTGAATTAAAGCTTCCATTTCCTCTTGTATTTTCTTTTTTCTCAGTTGGCGTTCCCCCATCATATTCATTTAAAACTTTAATAATTTCATTATATAACTTTTGCGGATTTACATTTAACTCTAGCATTATTCTAACTGCAATACTATCTCCTTCTCTCATTATTCCTATTAATAAATGCTCTGTTCCTATATAATCTGTTCCAATTTTTTTTGCTTCTCTAAAAGCATTTTCTATAACTCTTTTTGTTCTAGGTGTAAATCCTATTGCTGATACAATTTGCTCTTCTTGTCTACCTACTAACTCTTCTATTTTTTCTAAAACCTTTTCTGCTGTTATACTTTGATTTTCTAAAACCTTACTTGCAACTCCTGTTCCTTCTTTTATTAGTCCATACAATAAATGTTCTGTGCCAACATAGTTATGTCCTAATTCTATTGCAATATCGTTTGCAAGTTCTATAGCTTTTTCAGCCCTATTTGTAAATTTATATGTCATAATAATTACCTCCTTGTACTTTTATTTTTCTATTCATTTATTATTGACTTTATTACTTCTGCTCTTTTTATATCTCTTTCATACGAATCCAATTGTTTTCCTAAATATTTTTGTAGGTTTGCAGGTTTTGTATAAATATCTATTTTATTTACTTTTAAATCTGTTAATTTGTCTAATATTCCTAAATCTGTGCCTAGTTTTACATCTGATAATAGTTCTTTACATTCTTTAGAAGATATTTTTTTACAATTATCTAATATTCCAAAACTTCTATAAATTTTATCTTCTATTTCTATATTATTTTTCATCAAATAATTTCTTGCTAATCTTTCTTGTTCTATTATTTTGTCAATAATTACTTTTAAATTCTTAATTATCTCTTGTTCTGATATTCCTAGTGTTTGTTTATTAGATATTTGATACATATTTCCTTGAGAATTGCTTCCTTCGCCGTAAATTCCCCTAATATTCATATTAAAACTATTTACAACATCTAAAATTTTATTTATGTTTCCAGTCTTTGTTAATGCTGGCAAATGAACCATTACAGATACCCTTATACCTGTTCCTACGTTAGTTGGACACGCTGTTAAGAATCCATAATTTTCATTAAAAGCATAATTAATTTTCTTTCCTATTTTATCTTCTATTTCTAATCCTAAATTTAATAAATTTTCCAATTCAAGTCCTGCTGAAAATACTTGAATTCTCAAGTGATCCTCTTCATTTACCATTATGCAAATATTTTCTTCTTCATTTACTACTATAGCACCTATTTCCTTTTTATTTAATGCAAAATCCGGGCTTACAATATGCTTTTCAATTAAACTTAACATAGTTATATCATCCATATCTTTTAACTTTAATAATTTAAGTCCATACCCTAATTCCGGTATTATATTTATAATTTGATTTATAATTTGTTCAGCATCTTCTTTTTTATATTTAGTTGTAAATGGGAATTCTTTAATATTTCTTGCAAATCTAATTCTTGTACTAACCACAACATCAGATTCTTTACCACTTTGTAAATACCAATTCAACATATTCTTCACCTCTATTTATCTATTTTTTTAATTTCATCTCTCACCTTTGCTGCCTCTTCATATTTTTCTTCTTTAATTAATTGTTTAAGTTTTTCTTTCAATTCTTCTATTTTTGAATTTTCTTTTGCTGTATCTTGTTTTACTTCTGCATTTGAATTTTCTAGTGCTTTTCTTCCTTTATAACTATTTGTTCCTTGCAATTTTTCTAATAATGGATTTATTTTATTACTAAATGTTTTATAACAATTTTCACATCCGAATTTTCCTGTATCTAAGAACTCATTATATGTCATATTACAAACATCACATTTTAAATTTTCATTTATCTGCATTAATGGAAATTGTTCTTCTTCATATTCGTTTAAGAAATCTCCAAATATACTAGAAAAATTCATAGGCAAATTAAAGTCTAAACTCTGTAAGCCTAATTCCTTATAACAATTTTCGCATAAATGTAATTCTTTTTTTACTCCGTTTATTACTTGTTTATAATTAATATTTGCTTCATTTTCTCCACAATTTTGACATAACATATTAAATCACTCCTTTAATCTTCTATTAAATTTAGAAGCATATTTTTAAAAATTCTTGCCCTTAAAAAGTCTTTTGTATTTTGCTCTATTTTCAAAACATTATCACTTGTAGCAACCTTTAGCAATTTTGCTTCTTTAGGTGTAATTATTTCATACGATAAAAAGTTTCCTAAAAAGATGTCAACATCATTAGACGTTATGCTTTCGCCCATATTTTTAATGATATGCATTATATAATTATTTTTTTCTACATCTATTTTTTTAATTCTAATATTGCCTCCGCCTCCGTCTTTTGCTTTCTACATAGTAGCCTTGTGATGGTCTAAATCTTGTTGCTATTACATAATTTATTTGAGATGGAACGCAATTAAATTGTTCTGCAAGTTCATTTCTTTGAAATTCAATATATTCTTCATCTCTAAACATTTCTTTTATAAATTCTTCTATTACATCTGATATTCTCATTTTCTTTCTCCTTTTATCACCTATAAATTTTCATTTTATTGCGGATCGTCGGGGACGCCGACCCCTACGTTAAAATATGTTTTATGCTATCTTTATTGTTGACTTTGACTTTCTTTGACTTTCATTAATATATTATACACTCATAAAAAACTAATTCAATAGTTAATTCACTTTTTTATACTTCAATTCTAAACATCTTTTGATAATATGTGCTTTTTTTCTTTTTAATACACATTTTTTCTTTTTATTTTTCAGTTTTTCTTTCGTTTTTATGAAAATATAATTATATCCTGTTGAACTTTATGTAAATTTATGATATACTCTTATCTATTCAGTAGAATACACATAACATATTCTTTTCAACACTTTAATAAGGAGGCTTTTTAATGTTTACAAATGTGTTTCTTATTTCCTGTTTCCTGCTGATACTAACAATTGCATATTCCATAATTTTTGAGGTTATTTATTTCAGAAGAAATGTACCAAGCAAAGATTTTGTTTCATTCTTCTACGTTTTAGCTGGATTAGATTTAAGTACTCCAATTCTATGTTATATGCTATGTTGGGATTTTAACTTTCTCGCAGTTCTATTTTTTTCTGTCTCATTTGTAATAGCTCTTATTTGCTACAATAATGAGAAAAAAAGATTTTTAGAATTGCAAATTGAAGTAGAAACAGAAAGAATAAATGAAACCATTTCAATGGTTTCGTTTGGAAGAGAAATAAAGAGGTGAACATTCACCTCTTTTTTTTAGTCATTTCTTCCATTTTTTCTGCCTGTTTCTTTTGTTCTTCTATTGGCAACCAATGATAATTTGAACATACAAATTCTCCATATTTTGTTGCATCTTCCCCATATTCTTTTTTATTCTTATCCATAACACATACACCTCTTATATATGTTATGAACTATTTTATTATTTTTATGCATTTTTGATTATATATTATCATCTCTTAATACATCTATAATATTTTCTTTTTTAACTTTTCCACTTGCATATGCCATTGTTAAGAATACTATTAAGTAAACAGCTACTATTGATATAAGTATACTACTATATGGTATTTTAAACATATATGTTATTGTTTCACCAAATGCTTTATTTAGTAAGTAACAAAGTACAACTCCTATTGGAATTCCATATAATAAAGATTTTGTTCCATAGAATATACATTCTAAGTTTAGCATTTTGTTAAATGATTTATCTGTCATTCCCATAGACTTTAAATTTGCAAATTCTCTTCTACGAAGATTTATATTTGTAGAAATTGTATTAAATATATTAGATATTCCTATTGCTGAAATTAAAACTATAAATCCATATAAGAAAATCTCTATTATTAATTTCAAGTTTTCCATTACTTGCATTGATTCTTGTATATTTGCAATATAATAATATGAATTGTCTGAATATGTGCTTAGAATTTCTTCTGCTCTTTCGCAAACTTCTTCTGCTTTTTTAGTTTTAATTGCCATTAATGTATCTGTGCTTCCTGTTTTAATTTCACTTATATTTTTAAAAGTATCCTCATTTACAACAATTATAAAGTTTCCCGTCATATTCATAACACTATATGGAACCTTATCTGTTACTTTTGCTATTTTTAAATCTGCTGTTTTGGTTTCGGATTCTACATTTGAATTAATTGTTATATTGTCTCCTTGATCATATTTAGATATATTGTATTCTGCTCTTATTGTGTGTAATGCATCTACATAATTTATTAAAATACATTCATTATC
The DNA here is from genome assembly GCA_964613425.1 of uncultured Lachnospiraceae bacterium. Classification (GTDB taxonomy): domain Bacteria; phylum Bacillota; class Clostridia; order TANB77; family CAG-508; genus CAZTHC01. Next base: position 8,438 of record CAZTHC010000011.1, on the reverse strand, counting down.
ATTTAATTTTGCTACTCCGACATTTTTTTAAATAATCTTCATATTCTTTATTATTTAATGATATTACCTCTGTTAGTATATCTATTTTTCCGTTCTCTGCCATGTATTCACTTCTAGCTGATTCATTTTCACTTATAACTTTTTTTAATGAATCATGCAATTTATCTTCATCCATATAAGTATGTCCATACCAATCTTTAACAATTGCATATTTTTCCATATTTGGAATTTCTTCTAATTTTTTTAATGCTTCATCTTTTTTCCAGTCTTCTTCAAAACTAATATTTATTTGTGCATCAAAATCTACTGTTAAGTATAATGCATTAAATCCCATAAACATATATGTTACAAAACCATTAAATGTTATAAATAAAACTATACTTATTATTAAAGATAATACTGTTGTTCTATATCTTTTTTTACTTCTTTTTAAATTCTTTAAAGCAATATCCCCTTCAATTCCATATATTTTCTTTAAGAATTTAGGAGTTCTTAATTTTTTAGCTTTTACTTTAATATCATCTACCTGTCTAATTGCTTCTATTGGGCTTATTTTACTAGCTCTTCTTGCTGGAACTATTACAGATAAATATATTGTTACTGCTATTAGAACTACTGCTATTAACAATGCTGGGTATGATATAACTAATTCTAAATTCAAGTTCTCCAATCCATCTGCAAACATAGGCTTCATTAATCCATTAACAATGTTTAAAGTAACTCCAATTCCTATTATTCCTGTTAATATTCCTAAAGGTATTCCTATTATTCCTAAAATTGCGCCTTCTTCAAAAACCATCTTTCTAATTTGTTTTTTAGTAGCACCAATTGAAGATAACATACCAAACTGTTTTTTTCTTTCTGATACTGATATTGCAAAACTATTATATATTACTAGAATTGAACCAATTCCAACAACTAGTATTAATATTGCACATATTGCATAAATAGCTGTTACAAATCCATTATCTCCACTTACTCCATAATACATAAGAACATATTTATTATATTCTATATTGTTTTCTGTTTCTCCACTATATAAATTCAAAGAATTACTAACTTCTTCAGTATCTTTATAAATATTATTTACATTTTTAGCTAATACTGCTGCATTTATAATGCTATCTTCTTTTAAATTATTTAAATCTAAAAAGCTTATAACTCCTGGACATTCTGAACTCCTTTGAAATTTTGGTGTGTCTATTTTTGCACAAATCTTATATGTTTTAGTATTTTTAATTTCAAACTTTTCATCATCTTCTATTGAATCACTAGGTAAAAGTATTTTCTCATTTATCTTTCTATCTCCTATTGCTAGAGTTATGCTGTCTCCAACTTTATATGTATTATTATCAAAAAAAGTTGCGCTTATTGCTAATTCATCAGAATTTTTTGGTAATTCTCCCTCAATTACTTTTACATGAAAATTTTCCATTGCTTTTACATCATATTCTCTTATATCAAGATAATTTGATTCTTCATTTGAAATTTTTGCACTTCCCAGTTTTCTGCTTAAAAATACATCTTTAAACTTATCATTATTTTCTATATACTTTACATTTGCATATTCTATACTACTAAAACTTGCATCCCAGTTTCCACCACTTTCTCTTTCACTTCTTATTAAGAAATCCTGAAAACTTGCAGCTAATGTAGTTATACCACTTATCATTGCTCCTGTAAGTATTATTCCTATTATTGTTACTATTGTTCTTTTTTTGTTCAACTTAAGATAGTTTACTGTTAGTTTACTTAATACTCCCATTTTTATTTCCCCCTCTATCTTATTTTTTCATCTTTAACTATTTTTCCATCATCAATTGATATAATTCTATCTGCTTCTAATGCAATATTTTGATCATGTGTTATTATAATTAATGTTTGTTTATATTTTTTATTTGAATATTTTAATAATTCTAATATTTCTTTTGAATTTTTACTATCTAAGTTTCCTGTTGGCTCATCTGCTAATATTATTGCTGGATTGTTTACAAGGCTTCTACCTATAGAAACACGTTGTTGTTGACCACCAGATAATTGATTTGGTAAATGTTTTGTTCTTTTCTCTAATCCTAATGTTGTTACAATTTCATCTAGTTTCTCTTTGTTTACTTCTCTACCATCTAAAGATAAAGGCAAAGATATATTTTCTTCTACATTTAGTATTGGAATTAAATTGTAAAATTGATAAATAAGTCCAATTTGTCTTCTTCTAAAGATTGCTAAATTGCTATTATTTAATGAATAAATGTCTGTTCCATCTATAAATACTTTACCTGAAGTTGGTCTATCAACTCCACCTAGCATATGTAACAATGTAGATTTTCCACTTCCTGAAGGTCCGATTATTGCTACAAATTCACCTTTTTGTACGCTGAAAGATACATTATCTAATGCATTTACTTTCATATCTCCCTTTCCATATGTTTTTGTTAAGTTTTCAACTTTTAATATTTCCATAATTTTTTTCCTCTTTTCTTTATTTTATGTGTTTATTATATTTCGCAAAAGTGACAAATAAGTGACTAAAATTATAAAATTTTAGTCACTTATGATAATTGGTACAAATTATATGTAAAATCTAATTGTAAATTCTGTTCCTTTTTCTAATTTACTATTTACAGTAATCTCTCCATCATTTTTTTCTATTATACTTTTTGCTAATGCTAATCCTATTCCTATACTATCTTTTGATGAATTCTTTCCTTTATAAAATCTTTCAAATATATGTGGTATTTCTTCTTTACTAATCCCGTGCCCTTCATCTTGAATTTTAATTTGTATATACAATGCATTTTTCTCTAACGCAATATGTAATGTTTTTTCTTCATCTGTATGCTCTATACAGTTTTTAATAATATTTGTTATTGCCTCTTTTATCCAATTTCTATCTGCTTCTAGATATATTAGTTCAGAACTATTTATTTCAATCTTTTGATTTTTTATTTCTAATAATATACCTAAATTTCTTTCTATTTCTTTAATTAATTCTTCTAAATTTATTTTGTCTTTTTTCATAATTATTGTACCCGAATCAATTTTAGATAATTTAAGTAGAGCAATAACTAACCAATTTATTGAATCTATTTGCCTTGAAATTTCGTTTATAAACTCTTTCCTTTTCTCTTCTGGTAAGTCTTTACTGTCTTTTAAAATATCTATCATAACTGAAATTGATGTTAATGGTGTTTTTAATTGATGAGAAATATCTGACAAAGAATCTGCTAACTGCTTTTTATCACTTTCAGATTTCAATGCCTGTTCTTTAAGCATAATTGTTATTTTATAAATTTCATTTTGTAAATTGCTTAATTCGCTTTCAGAATTTTCTTCTATACTTAAATCATATTTTTTTTCTTGTATGTTATCTAGATATTTTAAAATATTCTCTATTTTTTTATCTTTTTTCCACAAATAAATAATAAATACTATAAATAATAGTATTACTGAACATATTATTATTATTATATTTACTGTTGAATAAAAGTTTAATTGCTCATTTATACTTTTAATCGCAGAAGTTTCTTCCATATGTATTCCGTATTTTTCAAGAATTCCAGTACTATTTATTCTATTATTACTTTTTAATTCTGTTATAATACTAACTTCTTCTTCTGGATATTTTTCTATTAACTTAGATATTATTGCTTCTGTTTCAACATTAAATCTATATGTAAGAGTTTTATACTGAACTTTACAAAAAGCAATGCTAATTACACTTATTGCTATAATTAAAACTATACTTATTATAAATAATCCTTTTATATTATCTTTTTTTAATATATTCATCCTACTCTATACCCCATACCTCTTATTGTTTTTATTATATCTGGTTCAACAGGATTGTCTTCTATTTTTTCTCTTATTCTTTTTATATATACAGTTAATGTATTATCATTTACAAAATTTCCTGCCATATCCCATATTTTTTCTAAAATTTGTTCCCTAGATATAATTTGTCCTTGGTTACTAAATAGCATTAATAATATTCTATATTCTAAGGCAGTAACTTCTATCTCTTCGTTATTTTTATACACGCTACCTTTTGCTACATCTATTTGTATATTTTTCACTTTTAATATACTCTTATTTTTTCCTCCTGTTTCACATCTTCTAAGTACTGTATTTATCCTTGAAATTAATTCTCTTACTCTAAATGGTTTAGTTATATAGTCGTCTGCTCCAATATCTAACCCCATTACTACATTAGATTCTTCATCTCTTGCTGTTAAAAATATAATTGGTGTGTTTGATCTGCTCTTTATAAACTTGCATAACTCAAATCCATCTCCATCTGGTAAAGATATATCTAATATGGCAATATTAATATCTTCCTTTTCAATAATTTCTTTACCAGTTTTTACATCCATAGCAATATACACATTAAAAGCTTCTTCTTTTAATGTGTATTCTAGTCCTTTTATTATTGCTTCATTATCTTCTACTAATAATAAATTATACATATAATTCCCCTTAAAAATTTACATTTTTCTAAAAACTCCTGCTACTTTTCCTAGTATTTCACAAGTTGGAACTATTATAGGGTCCATTGTACTATTTTCTGGTTGTAAACGTATATGATCTTTTTCTTTATAGAATGTTTTGACAGTTGCCTCGTCCCCTATTAAAGCTACAACTATTTGACCATTACTTGCAGTGTTTTGTTTTTTTACTAAAATATAATCTCCATTTAATATTCCAGCTTCAATCATGCTTTCGCCTCTAACAGTAAGCATAAAACTCTCACTATTTCCTACAAAATCTATTGGGATTGGAAATGTATCTGTTACGTTTTCTACTGCAAGAATTGGTTCTCCTGCTGTAATTTTTCCTATAACTGGTACTTCTACTAATTCTTTTCCACTATATACTGGTTTAGCTATTGATTGTTGTCCTTCTAATAAACCACCTTTTAGTAATTTTAAAGTTCTACCTTTTTGGTCTTCTTTTTTAATGAAACCTTTTTGTGATAATTTTGCTAAATACCCATGTACTGTTGCTGTAGATTTTAGCCCAACAGCTTTTCCTATTTCTCTAACAGATGGTGGATATCCATTTTCATTTACTTGTTTCTCTATAAATTTTAATATTGCCTTTTCCCTTTTGTTTAGCTCATTAGGATCTTTTTTTCTCATACTATTTACCTCCTAAAATTTGATTATCACAATAATATCATACAAACAAATATATGTCAAACAAATTTTCTTTTTTTGTAAAATTTCATTTGATTTTTATTTTTTAAAAGTAATAATATTCATATTTTGTATAATTATGTCATATTTTGTCTTGCTTTCATATCAAAAATGTGGTATAATTAATATGAATTCATTTATTGAATTCAATAAAAATTGGGAGGTTCATTAAATATGGACAGACTGGAAAATTTCTTCTTGGCGAATGGTCTTTTGGCGAAAACCCATGGCAACTCAATTGTTGGAATTGGTTGTAAAAACCCAGATGCTGAGTTGGAGTATCACATTTCTGATGGAAAACCAACTTACATCTCCATCTCGCAGGTAGAAGAATCTGCCATCTATAGTTACAGTGACTAAGCTGTAACATCTCTCCCAAAAATCCTCAACGAACACTATCGTTGAGGATTTTCTTGATTATTTTAATTATATGTGATATAATATTTACTATCAGTGCTAACGCACTGATAATAAATATTAAGGAGGACATTTTTATGGCCATAAGAATGTCAGCAGAAAATCTTTCAGATTTAGCAGATCAGTTTCCGCATATTAATTTTGAAACTGATCGGGCAGGTTTCATTACAGAAATTTTCTTGCCGAAGAGCTATCTGCTCCGCAAGAAAGCTGTAAACCACGGTAGGATTACTGAGATATGCTTTTCTGTTCTCAAGGATGAGGTAAGAAAAGGAGTACCTATCAAAAAAGGCACATATTCTTTTATTAGTTCTACCTGCTAGAATCGAAAGTTTTTCACTCCCTAATGCCAAATGTGAGCAAGTGCTCATAAAAAAAGGACGTCTAGCTAACGTCCTTTTTCTTTTATTCATACCATTCAAATTCCCAGTTAATAAATTTAACAATGTCTCCTTCTTGTACTCCCATCTCTTTTAGTTTTTGTTCAATACCTAATTCTCTTAAAGATCTTTGGAAGTAATACATAGATTCGTTATCTTCCATATTTACTCTTCCTAATAATCTTTCAATTGCTTTTCCTGTAACTAAATATTCCCCATTTTTTACTTCTACATTAAATTCATCTTTATTTTCTTTTAATGTATATACTACTTTTTCGTCATACTCTATTAAGTCTTCTTTTGGTAATGTTTTTAGCACTTCTGCCACTCTATTAAATACTTCTTTTAATCCAGTATTAGTTGCTGCTGAAATTTTAAATATTTCTATATTATTTTTCTTTGCAACTTTTTCTAATTCCTTGTATAAAGTTTCATCTTGCATAACATCTATTTTATTTGCTAAAATTATTTGTTTTCTTTTACTTAATTTTTCACTATATTTTTTTAATTCTTCGTTTATTGAATTAAAATCTTCTACTGGATTTCTATCTTCGCTTCCGTGAAACATCTATTACATGTAGTAATAATCTAGTTCTTTCAATATGTCTTAAAAACTGAATTCCTAGCCCTACTCCTTCGCTTGCTCCTTCTATTATTCCTGGTATATCTGCTAACACAAAACTGTCACCATATTCTGTTGTAACAACTCCTAAGTTTGGTTGTATTGTTGTGAAATGGTAGTCTGCAATTTTAGGTGTTGCAGACGTTACCATTGAAAGTATTGTGGATTTTCCAACATTTGGATATCCTACTAAGCCTACATCTGCAAGCAATTTTAGCTCTAATATAAGTTCTTTTTCTATTCCTTTTTCTCCGCTTCTAGCAAAACGTGGTGCTTGTCTTGTAGATGTTGCAAAATGTGAGTTTCCTTTTCCACCATTTCCACCTGGAATAACTAATTGTTCTTGTCCTTCTTCAGATAGGTCTGCTATTACTTTTCCTGTTTCTGCATCTTTCACAATTGTTCCTATTGGGACTTTAATATATAAATCTTCTCCACTTTTTCCAGAGCAGTGTCCCCCGCTTCCATTTTTTCCGTCTTCTGCTTTAAACTTTTTATTATATCTAAAATTAATTAAAGTGTTTGCATCCTTGTCTACTACAAAGTAAACATCTCCGCCTTTTCCACCGTCTCCACCATCTGGGCCACCTGCTGCTACATATTTTTCTCTTCTAAATGTAATAGCTCCGTTTCCACCGTCACCAGATTTTACTATTATTTTTGTATAATCTATAAACATTTTATTCTCCTTTATTTAAGCAAAATAGTCTAGCTTCATTGCTTTTTTTACCTTTTTCAAAGTCTCTTTTGCCACTTCTTGAGCTTTCTTTGTTCCCTCTATTAGTATTTTATCTACTAATTCTGGGTGTTCTTCATAATATTTTCTTTTTTCTCTTATTGGTTTTAACTCTTCTATAATATTTTGTATAAGTTGTTTTTTACAAGCAACACAACCTCTAGTACCTGCTTTACATTCTTCACAAGCTGTTTTTACATCTTCCTTTTTTGTAAATAAGTTATGATAATATGCAACCATACAAATATCAGGATTTCCTAAATCATCCTTTTTTATTCTATTTGGATCTGTAACTGCTCCCATTACTTTCTTTGTTATCTCTTCATCTGTATCTGATAAGTAAATTGCATTACCTAATGATTTTCCCATTTTATCATTGCCATCTAATCCCTTAATTCTTTTTGCATTAGAAAGAACTGGTTCTGGCTCTAATAAAATCTCTCCATATATACTATTAAATTTTCTTACTATTTCTCTACATTGCTCTATTAATGGTAGTTGGTCTTCCCCAACTGGTATTAATTCTCCATTGAATGCAGTTATATCTGCTGCTTGGCTAACTGGATATCCTAAAAATCCATATGTTACACTTTCTCCAAATAAATCTTTTTTCTGTGCTATTTCTGTTTTTACTGTTGGATTTCTTTGCAATCTAGCTATTGTTACTAAATTTGAATAAAACACTGTAAGTTCTGCTATTTCTGGAATCATAGATTGTATAAAAATTGTAGTTTTTTCTGGTTCTATTCCAACAGATAAATAATCTAACATTACTTCTCTTACATTTTTTCTTACTTTATCTGGATTATTAAAATTATCTGTTAATGCTTGAACATCTGCTATTAAAATATATTGTTCATATTTTCCTTCATTTTGAAGTCTTACTCTCGTTTTTAGAGAGCCTAAATAATGCCCTATATGTAATCTTCCTGTTGGTCTATCCCCAGTTAAAATTCTTTTTTTATCCATAATTATCATTCCTTTTTTCTAAACTTTTTTTATTATACATTAGTTTATATAAAAAAACAAGACGTTCATGAAGTGAACCCAAAATGTTAGACAAAAAGTTTAACAAGGAGGGTTCATTTTTT
>CAZTHC010000010.1:10336-25289 GCA_964613425.1 uncultured Lachnospiraceae bacterium | reverse complement strand
TCTTTTCATAATATTTCCTCCTTAAGTTGTAAAACTAATTAATGTTAGTATAAAAATACTTGTATAAATAATACCACATTTTACATAAAAAGTCAACAAAAGATAATATTTCCAAAAATTAAAAAATGTAATAAAAGTGTAATATTTCTTAGCAATTTTTCTGTTAATACGGTTCCGTAGGGCTAAATGAAATAAAATTAGTGTATAGCCCAATAGTGCATATTGACACTTTTTTATATTAAAACTAGAATATATTTAAGTAGAATAATGTATATAAATGGAGATATTTATTGTATTAGGAGAGTTATATGAAAAAGAAAAGCGTTTTACTAATTTTAAGTGTATGTATTTTAATGATAATTGTGGCAATTATTATAATTGCAAATAATGTAAAGGCAGAAACACCAATAGCAGAAGGAGATAATTCTGAATATTTATATTGGGCTGTTTCAGAATCAACTTCGAGTGCAGAAAATATGTGTGAACATGCTAATAAGCACCAAGAACAGAGGGGTAATATATCATATATGGTGTGTGATGACTGTGGTGTGTTAATAGATTCTGAGGGCAAAGAAGTAGCCACACAAAATGCAAGCAGTATATTAAACAAGTTATTGATACCAGAAAAAGATAGTAATGGAAATACTAAATATATATTAAATTTGTCTGATAATGGAGCTGCTTTAAAAGAAACTATAGGAGAAGATATGTTTTCAAGTTCAATTTTTTGTGGAATGAAAAATGTACCTATGACTATGACATATGAAGAGGGAAAAGTTTTCCCAAACCGTGTAACTGGAACTTCTGCTATTGGTACAAGATTTTTAAATAAAGAATTATGGTTTGCTTATTACAAAACAATGATTGATACAGTTAATAATTCTGGTTCGGGAGGAAAAACAGATTTCCTTACTTCTCTTAATAAAGCGGTAGATAGTGCTTTGGAATGTAAACATGGAAAGTCTGAAACAGACGATAAAGGAATTACAACATGTTTAGATTGTGGAGCTACACTTATAAATCCATATAATAACGAGTGGACAGAAGGGACAAAAGTAAGTAAAAATTTAACAGATGCAGATATAGGGTTACGTGAATTTGCAACAGAAATAACAAATAAGTCAAGTTTCAGAGACGAAATTGATAATTGGCTTACTTCTTATGAATGGTACAAAGCTGGAGGAACATATGAAGAATATACGCCACCAAAATATTATGATGAAAATGAAGATGCGAAAAAATCTGTATTTGATTCGAATAATCCAGAGTATTCAAATGAGAGGGAATACTATATTCAATATCCAACAATAGGATTTCATGAAATAAATGAATCACAAATAGGCTTTTATTATAAACAAAAAGAAGGAACAGAAGAATGGGAAAGATTACTAGATATAGATGGAGTAGTAACAGAAAAATATAGTGCATTAACAATTAGCAATGCTACAAGACAATCAAAAGTTTTAATTTCTTGGAATTCTCCATATTATGGAAGATTAAATAGAGATGAAATTAAATATCAATCTAGAGAATTAAATACAAGTGGCGCAACAATTGGAGAAATGAAAAATCACTATAATACAGGAGAGGCATATTCGTTTTCTTTTCAGGAAGACACAATAGTATCAAAAAATAATCTTCAAAGTATAGAATCGATACGTAATACTAATGGAGATATTACATTATATTTGGCAGGAATTAAACAAGGAGCATTATGGGCTGAAAGAAGTGGAGAATCATTATATGCTGGAACAGAATACTCAAATCCTACATTTTCTTTCTATAGTGATAAAGCTGTATACGCAGGGCGTGTTACACAAGTTTATAATGAATTTACAAAGGATGTTGCAGCACGTTGCGGAAAAGAAAGTCCAGATGTAGAAGGATTATTGTCTGAAGAATATAAACCAGGAATAAAGAATGAAAAAGATATTGCGGTTATTGCAAATGATGAAATGCTAAATAATAATTATGTTTTAGCAGGACCAATTGTATTGGATTATTCTTTCAAAAAAGGAACTATTAATAAATATTCAATGACTGAACAAGAAGATTTTGCACAAATGATGAAAGAAATATTAGATATAGAAATAGAAGATGGACAAACTGTAGTTAACTTTTCTTTTGGAGGTATTAATTCAGCTAAAGTATATGCACAAACTAAAGATGGAGCTGAAGTTGAATTAGATCCAAAATATTGGAGTTTTGTTTTAACAAATAGCCACAAAGATGCTGAATATAAGTACCCAGAACCAGACGAAGAAACTTTTATAAAAATAAATAATTATACAGAATTTATGGAGAATTATTTAGGAATAGCAAGGATAGAATTTGAATTTGACAAAGTGTATGAAACACAAGCACTATATACAACAATAAGCGGTTTAAAAGCTAATGTATATAACTGGACAGATACAAAAGATAAACCAGTATACTGTACAGACTCAGAAGATGATGGAGGAAATGGATCAGATTACCCACATTGGTGTGAAGCAAATTATCCAAGTGGAATGAGAGCAAACTTAAAAGAATGGACAGCACATAGAACATATATGGAAGCAATTAATGCATATTATGCAACAATAGGAGATGCTAATAAAATAGCAGCAGAAGAGAAATCATATGTTAAAACTAAATGTACAATACAAGAACCACATGTGCACTATGACTTCGAAGGACTTCCAAAAAATATGCAAAACCATTTTTCTTGGCAGGCATCATATAAGAGAAGCCATTCAGGTGGATCTGCAATAACTTATAAAAACCTTGGAGGAAAAGTATTATCAACAGGGCAGCAAGGTGATTTTATACAACTATATGTAAGGGATATGCAATTATATGGAATGAAACTTAGAAGAATGGGAGAACCACCAAGTGGAAATGGTGAAGCTCAGGGATATGCAATTCAGTGCTATAATGGGATGAGACAGGAACTTGAATTTAGTGAAATGAACGCTAAAGCGGCAATACAACTAGCAAACAGTGGTATTATAGTAACTAATTGTGCAGTTAAATGTAAGTGCAAAAACTGTAATTGCATTCAAAGCGAAACATATAACCCAACTAAACAAAATGTAAGCACTAGTGTTGCAGAATTTGATTCTGTTGCATTTCAGTTAAGAAACGTAGATATACTTACATCTGTAGGAGTTGCAATATATTATGGTAAAGTAACAGATGAAATGGGTGAGAATGAGTACTATAATGCTTATTTCGCAAATTGCTATAAAAACAGTGTTTCTACAGAATATGATGAAACAGCAGTTCATAGTTATGAAGATCATATAATAGGTTACCCATGGTATTTATTAAGAGATAATGCACCTGCGCACACACAAAATTTACAATCTGTTATGATTGTTTTATACGCAAAACGAATACCAATTACACATAAATTAAAAGTAACATTTACAATACAAGAAACACCGCCAACGTTACCTGTTACACCATCAAAAGAGAAATATTTACCATTAACAATGGAACTTGGTGGATACGTATGGGAGGATTATAAATTACGGAAAAGATGCAAGAACGAATGGTAAAAAAGATGAAGAAGAACCAGGAATGAAAAATATTACAGTTAATTTATATAAACAGGATGGTTCTTTGTATAAAACAGCAAATACAAATGAAAATGGAAAATATTTGTTTGAAGATTTACCTATAGGCAGGTATTATGTAGAATTTGAATATGACGGTATTACATATGAAGCTACAAAGGCTTTGGGAGGAGAAAGTGTAGATAGCTATATTTCAGACCCTAATGCAGAAAAATTCACAGATACATCTAAGGCAGCAGAGGTTGAAAGACAAGCGTTTAACGATAAATTTGCAATAATAAGTTCTGGACCACAAGAAGATACTGCAAATGCAAATGGAATTACTTTAACTTATGGTAAAGATGACGAAAAATATATAAAAACAAACGGAGCAACAAATATTTGGCAAATAAATTTAGAAACAACGGATGAAAATGGTAAGGTATATGAAGATTTTAAAATGACTTCTACAACAAAAGAGTTATTGAAGAGATGTTACCCATTAACAGAATTATTTAGAGTATCAACTAATGGTTATACAGTAAATGATATCGCAGCATATAACGGAACATATTATCCAACATATAAACACATGAAGGAAATTAATTTTGGTTTAGTAAGAAGAGATATAGTAGATTTCGCTTTAGATAAAGAAGTGTATGAAGCTGAGCTTAAGATTAATAATAGAGAAGCAAGATTTGAGTACAATGTAGCTGCCAAGATTCCTATTCAAAATTACAATGTAAATATTAGAATGGGAGATACGGAGTACTATTATACAGATGAATATGCAGAAACAAAAAATTCAAATGCGCAAAGGATAAAACCGAAGATTTATCAAAAGATTTATCCGGAGGATTACAATTTTAAAGTAGATGCATATGGCGAAGATGCAAGTAGACTTGGTGTTACTGAAGACAGTGAACTAAAGGCATTTGTAACATATAAAATTACATTAAAAAATGAATCTGAAGTAGCAAATGGAAAGATTATGGAGATAGTAGACTGGTATGATCCATCATTTAAACCAATAGAAACATATGTGTTAAAAGAAGAAACAAAAATCCCATTAAATCTTAGTGATTCTACTTTGTATGGACATAATAGTGCAACTGCAACATCTGAAGAATATAAGAGTATATATATAAATGACAAAAATGGTGAAATGACAAAAACATTAAAACCAGGAGAAAATATTGATATATATATTAAATTTGAAGTAGATAAAGATAAAGCAACTAGAGATATAATACTAGGAGACAAATTTAATGTTGCAGAAATAACAGCATATTCAACATTAGACGACGCAGGAAATGCAACAGGACAAATAGATGCAGATTCAATACCAGGAAATGCAAAATTTGAAGTAAAAGATGAAACCATAGAATTAAAACCAAATGAAGATGATAGCGATTATGCAGGTATGTTTAATATAAGTTTATATGAAACAGAAAGAACATTAAGTGGATATTCATGGGATGATACAGTATATAACGGAGGAGAAATTGCTTATACAGGAGATGAAAGACACGAAAATGGTATACGTGATTCAGGTGAAATTGTAATAGATGGAGTTTATGCAGAACTAGTAGAATTGAAAGAAGTAAATGGAAAAACGGAAGAATATGTATGGACAAAATCTAAATTAGAAACAGGAAGTACAATGAAACTTGATACACGAACAGGAAACTTAACAGCAGATAGCGGAAATGAATCTGGGCAATATTTATTAAAAGGATATATTCCTGGAGATTATATTATAAGATTTGTATATGGGGCAAATCCAAATAGGTTAGATGGTGAAGCCGGAATTAGGTATAATGGACAAGATTATCAAACAACAGTATATAATAATGTTGAAAAGTTAGATATTTACGCCACAGAGCCTAAACTTTCAGATGCAAAAGATCTTCCAGAAAGAAGAGAAGCTGTAATTAATTATTCTAAGGAAATAGAAAATGATAAAGGAACTCTTCTTGCAATGAAGGGAGAAATATCTAAAGAAACCTATATTAACGCAACAAAGATGGAAGCAGAAACACCAGATATACATATAGATGTATTAGAAGCAAACCTAGAAGAGAGCAACGTAAGAACATATAGAGATGAAAAAAATGAACGTAGAGTAATAGTAGAATATGCAAAACCAAATACTAATGAAGAAGGACAAACAGAACCTATATATGCAGACGCAAGTGGAGATAGAACATTATATGAATTTAGAATAGAAAACATAGATTTAGGTTTAAAAGAAAGACCACGTTCAAGATTAAAACTAGAAAAGCAAGTTCAAAGTATAAAAATAATTTCATCAAGTGGCGTTGTTTTAGTCGATACAGCTGAAAATATAGTGAAAAACCTTAATAACTGGCCAGTAATAGCAGATACGCCAATATCTGCATACTTAGATAAAGAAATAATGCAAGGAGCCACAATACAAATAATATATGGATTAAAAATAACAAATAATTCAGATATAGATTTCTTTGAAAATTATGAATTATCAGGTGGAACAGTAAAAACAAGAGCAATGTGTGTGTATGATTATGTAGCAAACAATTTTGTGTTTAGAAAAGAGGACAATAATAGTTTGTGGAATATCGTGGAAACAGTAGGTTATGGATCAAACGAAGTGAAAAAAACTGTTACGGATAATAAAATAACAGTATTAGAAGCAAATAATGACCTATTACAATTATTACAACCAGGAGAGTCAACAAAAACTGTAAAACTTGTATTATCTAAAGTAATGTCTCCAGAAAGTACAACAGATGATTTAACATATGAAAACGAGGCAGAGATAGTATACAGATATAATGGAGTAGGAAGAAGAGATTATGATTCAATACCAGGAAATCACTCTCCATTTACACCAGAAAATATAGAACCAGATACTGGAATAGCTTCGATAGTAATAATATTACCACCATTTGGAGAAACACACATATCAAGTATATATTACATAGTAGGGGCAATAGCAGTAATAACATTAGCAGGAGGAATAATACTAATAAAGAAATTCGTATTAAGATAATAAGTAAAAAGTAATAGGGCAGTTTTATTAAACTGCCCTATTTTATTGCCAAAAACCTCCGTCCCCATTGACAATTTTGCTACGTTAACGTTGCGTCCGTAAAGATTCGTGAGCTTTAAAAAATTGCTTCTATAAAAAGGTGAAACCTATAGGTTTCACCTTTTTCTCTTTATTTTAAAGAAAAACTCAGCTTTCTCCTCGCTTTCATTGATTACCTAACTTGACTTCTTTGAAAAAAATTGCTAAAATTTGTAAAAATGTATTGCAAAAGTTTACATAAGAGTGTATAATTAGTTTGTGCTGATTAATGCACTTTGTAATAATTTTGTAACATAATAAACACAAGAAAAACTTAAAACGCAGGTTTCCGTAGTAAAACAAGCATTTTAAGTTTATATATTTTACTTTTTTTGAAAGGGGTTTAATATAAATGAAAAAGAAAGTTTTAATGATATTTATATTAGCTATAATTATTTTAGGAGTAACAATTGCTTTAATATGTAATTCTAATGCTGTTGTTCAATATGTTGGAAGTAAGAATATTTTTACTTCTGCTAGTATTGAATGGGTTCAAGATATTACCCAAGAAACAGAGAATGGAACTGTTACATATGTAAGTGGAGCTACAGACCAAAAAGGAACTGCTAGTTCTGAATATAATGGATCTGTTAAGAGCATTTTAGAGAACATCAGAAACGATGTTAAAGGTGGCTTAAACAGAAATTATTATACTTTGGAGAATTTGGATAATTTTTGGAATGTTGTCTGTGACCAAAAGGGTGTAACTTTATTGTATGATAGATATTCATATATTTTAGATCAATATACAATTAGAGATATTACTCCAAACGCAACAACAGACCCATCTTTTCATTCAAGCTTATATAGCGCAGATAAAACAAAACCAGTAGATAAAAACACAATAACTTCTGCTGATTGGTATAGTACAGTAATGAACGAAGAAGAATTTGGAGAATTTGGTGGAAATAATAAAGGAGCTATTTATTTATCTAAAGCACCTTCTATTACTGCGCTAAAAATAGCAACAAGTTATAATAAAAATGGAAATAGCACATTACCTTATGGAAGTGCATTAAAAAAAGATTATTCAGAACTTTCTTCTCATGAAGTTGGGTATGCACCAGCATATGCATATGCTGCAAGTACTGCACAAGAAAGATATAGTTCTAACCATGAAAGTGATGCTTTCCAATGGTATCAATGGATGATTAATGGTAATGTTCAATTAGATGAAACAAATGAATTATATAAAGAAGCAAAAGCTTTCGAAAAATATAGAGATGAAATAGAAGCAAGAATGGCTTCTAAAGAAGATATAATGACAATTAAGGCAGATACAGAGTATGCAATTAATGTTGATTTACTAAATGATTATATAGAAGTGGGACCTTTTAAAGTTGAATATGTACAAGAAATATTTAACACATCAAAAAATGGAGCTCAAGAATTTGCTTCTATTATGGGTGCACATTTATATTTAAATAAAAACGGAGTTGAAACTGAGTTAAATAGTGGAGACTGGGAATTTTATTTTCCAAAAACTCATGACGAAAAACAAATGGGATACAAATTTCCAAATAGTGGTGAAGAGTTTTATGTAAGAATTAAAAAGTATACAGTAGATGTAAATAAAGATAAAGATATTAAAGGGTTATGTAAAATTTCTTTTGATTATAAAACATTAAATGCAGAAGCTGCATATGCAAAAGTTGAAGGAGGAACTCTTTCAATAGATAAATATGGTTTAGCAGAGTCTAAGAAATTTAATTTGAATGGAAATACTAGAACAGCTATAACATCTTCAAATTTTGTATCACATTATGAATTTTTCTGTGAAGGTGGACATTATTGCTCACATGGATGTTGTAGTCCAAACTGTACTGCACAAGGTGGAATTTGTGGAAAAAGACTTTCTAAAACAACATATTGTGGAGCAGCACACAATGCGAACCCATGTAATTGTGAGTATGGTCCACATTATGAAAAAATAGAAAAATTAGACGGCGCAGATATGTATAGACTTAAAAAATTGGGAACAGAAGAATACGACTTACAAGATATGTTAATTATACAATATACAAGAAGATGGTATGATTACTACAAATGCGAATTTGAATTTGAGTTTAAACCAGAAACACCAGACAAGCCAGAAACAAAATATTTCCCATTAACAATGGATATTGGCGGTTGTGTATGGCAAGATGAGAAGTTAAATAAAGATGCTAGCGCAAATGGTATTTTTGATAATAGAGAAAAAGGTTTAGAAAAAATATTAGTTGTTTTATTTAGACAAATTCCTAATACACAAGGTTATGAAAAAATAAAAGAAGCATATACAGATTCAGAAGGTAAATACAAGTTCGAAAATTTACCAATAGGTGAATACTATGTAGATTTTACATACGATGGATTAAATTATACAACAACAAAATTGCTTTCAGATGAAACAACAGTAAATGGAACAAATACAAACGCAAATAGTTCTAGAGCAGCAAGAATTGAAGCATATATAGCAAATCCAAATGCAAGCAAATATAGAAATAATTCTAAAGCAGATGAAGATATTTCAGACAGACAAACATTTAATAATAAATTTAATGTAATTAAAGCTGGTGGAGCAAATAATTCTAAGGCTGGAGATTCTAATATAGAAATTAATTATGCAGGATATGGAGAAGATGCAGGAACAAAAAATCCTGTAAAGCAATTAAAAGTAGTAACAACAGACGCTAACGGATATGTAAAAGATGATTTCAAAATGACAGCATCTACATTAAAAACTTTAGGAAAAGCGTATCCATTAACAAAAAAATTTAGAATATCTACAAACGGAGCAGATTATTCAAGAATAGAAGTTAAAGATTATAATGATAATTATGTGCCAACATATCCACATTTATTACAAATCAACTTAGGCTTAATGAAAAGAGATATGGCAGATTTTGCATTAGAAAAAGAAGTATATGATGCTGAATTAATAATAAATGGTCAAAAAACAAGATTTGAATATAATAAAGCAGCAAATATTCCAATAGAGAACTTTAACATAAGTGTAAGAACAGATGAAGGAAATTATTATTATGATAACAACTATAATTTATTAACATATAGAAATAGCGATGGAGAAGAACTTGAAGCTGTAATAGCGGGTAAAGATAAAATGTATTTCAAAGAAAAAATTTATCAAAAGGTTTATCCATCAGATTATAATTACAGAATAGACGCTTACAACGGAAAAGTTACAGCAAGTGAAGATGATGAATTAAAAGTATTTATTACATATAAAATAACTTTAAAAAATGAATCTGAAATTGTAAACGGAAAAATTTTAGAATTTGCAGATTATTATGATAAATCACTTACACCTAGAGAAATAACAATTGGTGGAAACACAGTGGTATTAGGAGATACAAATCAAAGTTCATATGGACACACAGGAACAGCTGGAAATTATAATACTTTATATGTAAATTCAAGCAATTGCACATTAATGAATAATTCAATAAAACCAGGAGAAGCAGTAGAGGCATATATTAAATTCGAAGTAAATAAAGAAGCGGACAGAAGTGTAATATTAGGAGATAAATTCAATGTAGCAGAAATAACAGCATATTCAACAATAGATGATGCTGGTAATGCAACAGGACAAATTGATATAGATTCTATACCAGGAAATGCAACATTTACAGTAGAAAATAGCGAAATTAAAATTAATAATTATGAAGATGATACAGATAATGCAGGAATATTTAATTTAAGTTTATTTGATACTGAAAGAGTATTAGATGGATTTGCATGGGATGACATTAATTTTGATGGAATTCGTTTAAATGAAGAAACAATTAATAATATTAAAGTAGAATTAATAGAGCAAAAAGAAAATGGAGAAGTTTATTCGTGGGCAGAATTAAAAACTGGTGGAGACATTGCAAAAATAAATACTAAAACAGGTGAAATAAATGCAACAGGAGAAAAAGCTGGAAATGGACAATATGTTTTAAAAGGATATATCCCAGGAAAATATTATATTAAATTCACTTATGGTGTTACAGATGAAGATAACGACGGAATAATTAAATACAATGGTCAAGACTATAAAACCACAACATGTAAATGCGAATTACTAAATAATATGTTAGATATAGAAAAACAATCAAACAATAACTATTCAGATGCAAAAGATGACCCAACAAGAAGACAAGAAGTTATCAATAATTTCTTAAAAATAGGTTATAAAGATGGAACTTTATTATCTGAAAGAAGAGCAGACAGTGAAGAATTTATATCTAAAACATTTATGACAGCATACACACCATATTTTGAAGTTGATGGGGTGGATTTAGATTTAAATTCTAGAGAAGTTGAAGTTAAGAAAATTGAAAATGAGAAATATGTATTAGTAAAATATTGGACAGACAAAAATGCAATAAGCGACCAATATAGTATTTCAAGTTTAGATATGGGATTAGTAAAAAGACCAGAATCTGTATTAGAATTGCAAAAAGAAATTGCAGCAATTAAAATAATAGCATCTGATGGAACAGTTTTAATAGATACTGAAGAAGGACAATTAACAAACTTAAATAACTGGAACAATGTAAAAACAGCACCAATTTCAGCATACTTAGATAAAGAAATAATGCAAGGAACAACAATTCAGGTTAAATACAAATTTAAAATAATAAACTATTCAGAAAAAGATAATTTAGCTAATTACGATTTAGCAGCACAAGAAGTAACAACAGGTGCAACAATAGTATATGACTATGTAAAATCTAATTATGTATTTAGACTAGAAGATAATGATACTAATTGGGAAATAGCTACAGACTTAGAAGTTAAAAATATGGAGGCTGCACAAGCAGTTAGAGAAGAAACAGGAAAATACACAATAATAAAAGCAAGCAGCACTAGTCCATTACTTAAAAAATTAAAAGCAGGAGAAGAAACACCAGAAGTAACATTGGTACTTTCAAAAGTTATATCAGCAGAATCAGAAGCAGATATGTTAACATACGAGAATGAAGCTGAGATAATAGAAAGAACAAATACAGCGGGAAGAAGAGATGCAGAGTCTATACCAGGTAACCACGTACCATACACAGACAAGAACATAGAAAAAGATACAGGTATGGCACAAGTACTTATTATACTACCACCTTTAGGAGAAAGCTCAATACATTATGTTCTAATAGCAATAGCTTCAGTAATGTTAATTGGTGGAATTTATGCAATAAAAAAATATGTTTTATAAAATGTTATAAAAATGTAATATTCGGAAGAAAGATGACATGATTTGACTATCCGTAATACGACAAAATAGCGATAGCACTAAGCAAAAGCTTAGTGCTATTGTTTTTTTCTTCTTAATATAATATATAATTAATTATAGATAAATATAAACTGTAGTGGGCGGCATCCTTAAAGATCCTCAACAACATAAATAATTACATTGCAAATCGTAGGGGTGTATTGTATATACTCACCAAGTAAATAAAAAAAATAAAATATAAGGAGAAAATATGAAAAATAAACGTTTAGCCATAATTAGTTTAGCACTGATATTAATACTACTGTTTTCTGGCTCTGCGCTTGCATATGATAATCAATTTACCATATGCGAAAGCAGTGCTTCTAGTTATTGCAACACAAATTTAAGAGAAACAGCAAATACAGATATTAATCTCCTTTCAAAAAAATTAGCGCTAAATTCTAAATTTGACTTAAGGGAATATATAAGTATTAAAGTGAAAGATCAACAAAGCACTAATTTCTGTTGGACTTTTTCTATAAATTCGATATTAGAAACAAATTTATTATTAACGAAAAATGAAAGTATAGATTTTTCAGAGAGATTTTTATCATATGCAGCTACAAGATATTTCAAAAATAATCAAATTAATGAAGACGGCGTCAAAGAGGTAACAGCAGGCGGAAGTCAATATATGGGATTTAAATATTATTCTGCTGGAATAGGACCTGTATTAGAAAAAGATATGCCTTTTGAAAATAATATGGATTTAATTGAACTTTCAGAAATACAAAATAAAGAAACTGCAAAACAAATAGATAGTTATGTAGTATTTCCATTTATTTATAAAGAAAAAGAAAATGGAGTTGTAAAATACAAATATGAAGTTGTAAATTCTAAAGAAAAAAAGGAATATACAAAAGAAGAACTAGCAGAAGTAAGAAATTCAATAAAAGAACATATTGTTCAATATGGAGGAATATCTGCTCGAACATGTATAAGTAAAGGAGAATATTTTAATAATCAAGAAAATATGGGAACATCAACAGCATATTATTGTGGCGTAGCAGGTACAAAACCAGACCATGCAGTTACAATAATTGGTTGGGACGATAACTATGCAGTTACAAATTTTAATGAGAATAATAGACCAACATCTCCAGGTGCGTACCTTGTATTAAATTCACATGGAGAAAATCTATATGACAATGGTTGCTTTTACATTTCATATGAAGATGTTAATATTGAAGAATTATGTTTGGGAGTAACAAGTGTTTCAGATGTTAATTATGAAAAAATACATCAATATGAAAAAGATGGACCTCTAGAGGGGAATATACATTCTGATGGTTCTAATGAATGTAAAATTGGAAACATATTTAAAATAGACGCAAATGATAAGTATTTAACTCAGGTTAGCTTTTCAATACGCGAAAATACAGAAGTTCAAATAACAGCACAAATAGATGGGAAAGAGATATTAATACAGTCAAATAAATTATATGAAAAAGCAGGGTTTTATACGGTAAAGCTAACTAATCCAATTGAGTTACACGGAGATACACTTGTAGTATATTTAAAAGTAAAGAAGGAAAACGTAGTAATACCAGTAGAAAGCGCTAAGAGTTCAGAAAACGTTACAGCAAATAAAGGAGAAAGCGTATATAGTATTGGTAATAGTGGATGGAGAGATTTAGCAGAAGATGTAAAAGGCAATTTCTGCATAAAAGCATTTACAAGTAGTTCACTAGAAACACAAGATAATCCAGCAGATGATAATCCAGATAACCCACCAGATGATAATCCGGACAATCCATCAGATGATAATTCAGATAACCCATCAGATGATAATCCAGATAACCCACCAGACGATAATCCGGACAATCCATCAGATGATAATTCAGATAACCCACCAGACGATAATCCGGACAATCCATCAGATGATAATCCACCAGATGATAATCCAGATAACCCACCAGATGATAATCCACCAGACACATCTAAATATCCAAAAGGTGATGTAAACCAAAACGGTGTTGTAGATATGCTAGATATTATAAAAATATGTAAGCATATTTTAGAAACGGAGATATTAACAGAAGAAAAATTTGAACTTGCAGATACAAATAGTGATGGAAAAGTAAATGCGTTAGATATTATAAGAGTAATAAAAATAATATTAGAAAGCTAGGGAATAACAAACCTTAGCTTTTTTTCTTCGCTTTTTGCCGAAAAATGTAATAAAAATGTAAAAAAATGGTCTGCAACGACTTCCGTAAGTTATATACAAATAGACAAAAAAAAGTATATTGACTATTAAAACCTACTTATTTAATATTATATTAATACAATATTGTCATTCTGGGTCTTACTATACTTTATCAATTTTGTAGCAATTGTAAAAAAATTTGAAAAAGTAAGATAACAAGAGAGAGTAAAGAATGGAATAAATGAAAAGGAGATTGAATTTTATGAAAAGGGGAATTCGTAAAAAATTTTTAATAATAATTGTAGCATTTGTATTAATGTGTATATTCTTTATATTAAACAATAATGAAGTACATGCAGAAAGCATGTCAAGTTTCATGAGTTCACATGGGGCGCATGGGTATACGAAAATAGTAGATAAGGTAGCAACATGTACATCATCCGGATCATATCATTATAAATGTAAACAACATCCAAACGCAACGAGTGATTATGTAACTAGCCCAGCACTAGGACATTTATTTGGCCAGGAGGTCATAAAAAGTGCTACATGTAGTTCTGCTGGAAGCGTAACACAAACTTGTATTAGATGTAAATATGTAAAGACAATTAAATCAATACCAGCAACAGAAAATCATACATGGAATAGTACAACAGGAAAATGTAGTAGATGTCAAGCAGTATGTTCACATCAAATGAGTCAAATTGCAAATACGGCACCAACATGTGGAAAAGCAGGAACAACGACATACGCTTGTGGTATTTGTAAATTTAAGGATATAAAAACTCTTCCAGCAACAGGAAATCATACATGGAATAGTACAACAGGAAAATGTAGTATATGCCAAGCAGTATGTTCACATCAAATGAGTCAAATTGCAAATACGGCACCAACATGTG
>CAZTHC010000010.1:4429-10236 GCA_964613425.1 uncultured Lachnospiraceae bacterium | reverse complement strand
ATGGAATAGTACAACAGGAAAATGTAGTATATGCCAAGCACAATGTTCGCATCAATGGAATAGTACAACAGGAATATGCATAAATTGTGGCATTAAAAAGGCAGGGGAAACAACTACGTCAGAAAAAACATTAACGATAAGTTGTAACAATGGAAATACATATTCATCAAATAGTAGTATAACTATTAATAAAAACGATAAAATAAGGCTTATGTCAAATCAAAAAATTAATTGGACAAGAGAAAATAGTACTGTAGTGACGACAAGTGGACAGGGTGGAATTGAGAATGCGTATTTAGATGTTACTGGAGAAAACAGTGGGACAACATGGGTTCAAGCAACAACTGATGGTGGGCAAAAGATTAAATTGACAATAACTGTGCAAACAAGTGGAACAATACCAGGTGGATCAGATACTCCAGGAGAAGAAAATTCACAAAGCATATCAGAATATAAAGTATATATTGATGGTACAGAAGTAAAACATCTTAGTAAAATTCAAAGAAAGGTAGGAGATATAATAACAATTACAGCTACAGAAGGAATATCTGTATCTTCAAGGAGAGCATATTTAGCAAGAACAAATGCCGGAACAAAATTTGAGTTTAAAATTGAACAACAAGGGAATTGCGATATAACAATAGCTAGAAGTAAAACTGGAGAACAAATGACTGTAACAGTTGAAATTACTGACAAAGAACTAACAGCAGAAGAAAGGAAAACTGTAACAGAAAGTAATAAAACAAGTGAGCTTTTAAAACTTGAGTTTTGTGATGGATCTGGAACAAGCGCTAAGAATTCAACGTTATATAAAAGAGACATAGGACAATCAGATACATTGTTTGTGTATGCAACACCTAAAGCGGGTATGAATAATTCAGTAGCACCTGTAATAACTCTTAAATCAGAAAATCCGGATTTAGCAACAGCATATGTTGGAATATTTGATGAATCAAAATACGAAGGAAGACCATATGTAGGAATACCTTTCCAATGGCCAAAAGGATGCGGTGAGTATACTTGTTATTATTATCAAATACAAACTGTTACAAAAGCAGAAACACCAGCAGAAGGAGTCAAAATTAAAATGTATGTAGATGGTGTATACGAAACATGTTTCTATGTAAAAGTATCAAATCAAGTGTGGGAAGATAAAATAGAGATAGTTTTTGGAAACAACAACTATGGAGAAAGTGATCTGACTCCTATAACAGTATTACAAGGACAATTAGGAACTGTTGGAATAACTCCGCATTATTCAGTTTCTGGCAAAAATGGTGCTATATGGATAGTAGATAAAATAGAAGCAATAAATGTGAATGAAAGTGTTGCAGTAATAGAAAGACCAAAAGATGATGAGGGAAAGGATGAAATGACTAATTGGCTTTGGGTGGCGGGAGTCGGTGGAGGAAAAACCACTATAAAAATAAAGGCAACATATAAAGACGCAAAGAATAAAGTAAGTCCAAAAGAAGTAATAACAGAAGATGAATTGGAAATTATAGTAAAACCATTTAAAGAATTTACGGAACAGGAAATGATGAATGCAAAGTCAAAGAGTGTTACATTTACTAAAATTACAGGATATACAGTAGAAGATTTAGGAATAGAAGAAGAATATAGAAGAATAGTTGGAGAATCCTTTTCTTCTGAAGATGTATATGATGATAAATATAATCTTAGCTTAAGTTCTTCAATATATGATATAAATAAAGATTATCAAATAGATGATATAGAAGTTGGAAGTACAGTGTATGACTTATATAGCAATGTAGAATTCACAGAATTACCTATTGTGTATGATCTAGAAGGAAATTCATTAGATGTTTTTGAAGAATTAAAAACAGGAATGATGGCAGTAGCTGAAGAAGTAAAATATGACTTAATAGTAAAAGGTGATGCAAATGGAGATGGAAAAGTTACAGTAATAGACTTATTAAAGGAAATAAAACATATTATAGAATTAAATAAATTAGATGGAGTATATTTAAAAGCAGCAGATTTAAATAAAGATGGAAAAGTAAATACAATTGATATAATAATGACAATTAAAACTATAATAAAATAATGTTTAAATAGACGAAAGGTAAGTTATAAGATTAATATGAAATTTAAACTAGAAATTTTTAGAAATTTGTAAAAAAGTATTGATTTTAAAAATTTCTTTGTATATACTATAAGTAAATTTATAATAATAAATATAAGTTAGGAGAAACATATGAAAAAATTTACAATAACAATAATTTTAATGGCGTTAATATGTGTAATATGCGCAAGCACAGTTTATGCAGGAAGCGTAACAGCAAGTTTAACTTCTTCAAAAACAACAGCTAAACAAGGAGATGAAGTAACATTTACATTATCTATAAAATCTACAGATAATAAAGGAATGAATGTATTAGAGACAGTATTTAGCTACGATGAAAGTATTTTAGAATATACAGGAGTTACATTCTTAAATGGATGGTCTGGAGATATAAATACAGATAGTAAGAAGTTAGCAGCAGTTACAATGTCTGCTTCAACAGGAGAAATAGCAACTTTAAAATTTAAAGTAAAAAGTGATGCAAAAGTAGGAAACGCAACAATATCTGCAACAAACATTTCTGTAATAGACTTAGATGAAGAAACATATACAGCACCAAATGCAACAAGAACAATTAGCATAGAAACTAATGCAGCAGATGTAAAACCAACAAATGGAACACCAAATACAAATAATACAATACCAAAAGTAAATACTACAACAAATAAAGCAAATACAGCAAATACAATCCCATATACAGGAGTTGAAGATTGGGTTATGCCAATTGGTTTCATAGCAATTATAGCTGCAGCAGTTGGATATGTATTCTACAAAAAATATAATATGGTTTAAAATAATAAAAAATGAGTGTCTTAGAATTATTCTAAGGCACTTTTTTTACATGTAAACAAATATATTGTAAATAGTATTGGCAGGCCTTGTGCCTGCCAATACTATAAAATTTATTATAAATTTATATCATTTCCATATTTTTCTAATGCAGTTACAACCTGTTGCCTTCTTTCTTCTGCAAGTTCTTTATTAACTGTTGGAGCATATAAACTTGGGGCATTTGGAATTCCAGCAAGCATTGTACTTTCATAATAATTCAATTCTGCGGGAGTTTTGCCATAATATCCTTTTGCTGCATCACCTATATTATAATGCCCATTTCCATAGTATATAGAGTTTATATATAATTCTAATATGTCATTTTTAGAATAATTTTTTTCTAAATCGTATGCCATAAATGCTTCTGCAATTTTTCTAACGAATTTTTGCTCTTGACTGAAATACATATTTTTTGCTAGTTGTTGTGTAATTGTACTACCACCTTGCTCAATATTTCCAGTGGAAATATTCACAAACATTGCTCTTGCTAAAGAAATAATATCCACACCACTATGAGAATAAAATCTATGGTCTTCTACAGAAATAGTAGCTTTTAATAGGTCTGTAGAAACATTTTCAAATTTAGTATAGCTTTCTTGGGACCTAATTTCTGAAACTTTTTGCGAAAGCGTTACTTTGTTTATTGCATCTTTATACATAGTATAACCATTATAAACAAAATACGAAACTATTAGTATAATTACAAACATAATAAGTAAAATTGTATTTCGAATAAATTTACCAACTTTTTTACGGAATTTTTTCAAAATAATCACCTACTTAAATAAGATAATACACTATTTTTAAAAGTAATGCAATAGACATTATTAAAAGTTGACAAAATAGGCAAATAGTTGTAAAATAGGCATATTGATATAAAAGGAGAAATAGGAATTTTTATGGCAAATAATTATATAAAAATGTTAGATAAATTAGAATCAAAAACTAAAATATACTTAGGTGTAATATTAGTTTTATTAATTGTACTTTGCATATATGAACTAAAGTTTTTAATACCTTCTATTATTTTGGCAATTATAATATGCATATATACAGTATGGGTAAATAATAAGAGAAAAGCTGAAATATCAAAACATATACAAGAACTAACAATAAATGTAGATTCAGCAGCCAAAAATACTTTAATAAATTCACCATTCCCACTAGTAATATTAGAAACAGACGGAAATATTATTTGGAAAAGTGATAAATTTAATAAGGAGTTTGCAAATATAGATATTAACAACTACTTGGACGATATTACAAAGGAAGTTAAACAAGAAATTGATGTAAATGATAAAAACTCTATAGAAAAAGAAGTGGAAATAGGAAAAAAATATTATCAAATATTAGGTGAATATGTTAAAAGTACAAAGAATAATAAAAACGAATATATGATGACATTATATTTTATAGATATTACAGAAAAAAGAGATTTTATAACAAAATATAATAATGCAAAAGAATGTTTCGGAATTATTATGATAGATAATTATGAAGAAATTTTGCAAAGAATTTCAGCAGAAAATAGACCTCAGGCAGTGGCAATAATAGAAAAAAGTTTATATGATTGGGCAACAGAAACTGGTGGAATTATTGTAAAAACAGAAAGAGATACCTTCATATATATGTTTGAACAACAATACCTAGACGGTTTGGAAAGCAATAAATTTAACATATTAGATACTATTAAAGAAGTAGAATTAGAAGAAAAAATGCAAATAACTTTAAGTATTGCAATTTCAACAGATGGAGAAACAAACTATGAAAAATATAAAAATGCATTAGCAGCAATAGACATTGTATTAGGTAGAGGCGGAGACCAAGCCGTTGTTAGAAAAGATGGGAAATATATTTTCTACGGTGGAAGAACTTTAGAAGTTGAAAAAAGGACAAAAGTGAAAGCAAGAGTTATAGCACATGCGCTAGAAGAATTGATGGCAGATGCAAAGAACGTAATGATTATGGGACATATAAACCCAGACATAGACTGTATGGGTTCAAGTTTAGGGTTATACAGATTTGCGAAAACATTAGGAAAAGAAGCATATATTGTAAATAATTCTGTAGGAATAACATTAGATAACTTTGTTGAGGCATTGAAAGAAGAAAAAGAATATCAAGAAGTAATTATAGATAAAACAGAAGCACTTGCTAAAATAACAGCTGAAACACTTTTAATTGTGGTGGATACACATAAAAACACATATGTAGAAGTGCCAGAACTATTAGAAGAAACAGAAAAAATAGTAGTAATCGACCATCATAGAAGAAGTACAGACTTTATAGAAAATTCTATTTTAACGTTCCACGAAGTGTACGCTTCATCTGCAGCAGAGCTAGTTACAGAAATAATACAGTATTCTGAAAAACCAATAGAATTAAGTAAATTAGAAACAGAAAGCTTATATGCAGGAATTATGGTAGATACAAAGAATTTTACATTTAAAACAGGTGTAAGAACCTTTGAAGCAGCAGCATATTTAAGAAAATATGGTATAGACATAATAAAGGTTAAAAAATGGTTCCAAAGCGATTTGGAAAGTTACAATATAATTGCTGAAATAGTAAAAAACGCAAAAATAGAAAATGGCACAATAGGTATTTCAATGTATGAAAAAGTAGACAAAGACGCCGGATTAATTTGTGCAAAAGCTGCAGACGAATTACTTACAATAAGTGATATAACAGCTTCATTTGTATTAGGAAATTTAGGAGACAAAATATCTATAAGTGGACGTTCAATAGGTGATATAAATGTTCAAATTATATTAGAAAAATTAGGTGGAGGAGGACACATAACATTAGCAGGAGCGCAGGTAGAAGGAATGACAATAGAAGAAGTTCGCCAAGAATTAATAATTCGCATAAACGAATATTTCAGTGAACA
>CAZTHC010000010.1:0-4329 GCA_964613425.1 uncultured Lachnospiraceae bacterium | reverse complement strand
TAGAAGAAGTTCGCCAAGAATTAATAATTCGCATAAACGAATATTTCAGTGAACAATAAATTATAAATAAAATATATTGCAAAAATAAAAAATATAGGAGGTAAAAAATGAAGGTAATCTTAATGTCAGACATAAAAAATGTAGGGAAAAAAGATGAAATAATTAATGCATCTGATGGGTACGCAAGAAACTTTTTATTTCCAAAAAAGTTAGCTGTAGAAGCAAATACAGAAAATATGGCAAAATTGGCAGACAGAAAAAATTCTTTTATGCATAAAAAGAATTTAGAACTAGAAGATGCAAAAAAACAAGCAGAAGAAATTAAAAAGATTGTTTTACAATTAAAAGTTAAAGTGGGAGAAAACGGCAAAATATTTGGAGGAGTAACTTCAAAAGAAATTACAGAGGAATTAAAAAAGCAATATAAAATTGAAGTAGATAAGAAAAAAGTAATATTAAACGAAACTATTAAAACAATAGGAAATTTCAATGTAGATATTAAATTATATGAAGGCGTTTCTGCAAGACTAGTTGTAAGAATCGATGCAGAATAAATATGAAAGATAGGAGACAAGCTAATGGAAGTAGGAAAAATTCCACCACATGATTTAGAAGCTGAACAAGCTGTTTTAGGTAGTATGCTAACAGATAAAGAAGCAGTAATAGCAGCAGTTGAGTTTTTAAAACCAGAGGATTTTTATAGAGAAGATAATAAAATAATTTATGAAGCAATGCTTAATTTATATAATAAGTCTGAGAGCATAGATATAATTACAGTTAAAGAAGAACTAGTACTTTTAGGAAAATTGGAACAGGTTGGCGGAATTGAATATCTTGCAGTGTTACCAGATAAAGTGCCATTATCTTCTAACGCAGAAAAATATGTTAGAATAGTAGAAGAAAAATCACTTTTAAGGAAATTAATTAAAGCTTCTAATGACATTGTTGCTATGGGATATGCGGGAACAGAAGAAGTAGATTATGTTATGGAGGAAGCTGAAAAAAGAATATTCGAAATTATGCAAAATAAAAATCAAAAGGGGTATACTCCTATTAAGGATGTCCTAGTTGATACTTTTGCAGAGCTTGAAAGATTATATAATCAAAAAGAAGCAATAACGGGTATTCCAACAGGGTTTGCAGATTTAGATTATAAAACAGCAGGATTGCATAAATCTGATTTAATTTTAATTGCAGCAAGACCAGCAATGGGAAAATCTGCGCTTGCGTTAAATATGGCAGTACATGCAGCACTTAAAGCAAATGTACCAGTAGCAGTTTTTAACTTGGAAATGTCTAAAGAACAGGTTGTAAACAGAATGCTTTGTAGTGAAGCAATGGTTGATAGTAATAAAATAAGAACAGGAAAAATAGATGAAGATGATTGGGTAAAACTTGCTACTGCATTAGGTCCATTATCTGAAGCACCTATCTATATAGATGATACTGCAGGTATAACAATAACAGAGATACGTGCTAAATGTAGAAAAATGAAATTAGAAAAAAACATAGGGCTTATTATAATTGACTATTTACAATTAGTTCAAGGCTCAGGGAAAAAGAACAGTAGCCGTGAGCAAGAAATTTCAGAAATAAGTAGATCTTTAAAGATTTTAGCAAAAGAATTAAATGTTCCTGTAATTGCGTTATCACAATTATCTAGAGCTGCAGAACAAAGAACAGACCATAGACCAATGCTTTCAGATTTACGTGAATCTGGAGCTATTGAACAAGATGCGGATATTGTAATGTTTTTGTACAGAGATGATTATTATAACCAAGATACAGAGAAAAAGAATATTGCAGAAGTAATTTTGGCAAAGCACAGAGCTGGTTCAACAGGAACAGTAGAGCTATTATGGCTTGGAAATTATACAAAGTTTGCAAATATTGATAGATATAGAGAATAAAATATATTACTATTTTTAAGCGAACTATTTGGTTCGCTTAAATTTATAAAGGGGTTTAAAAATTGGAACAAAAGGTTTTAGAAACAATTAAAAAATATAATTTAATAAATAACGGAGACAAAATTGTAGTAGGGGTCTCACGGAGGGCCAGATTCTATGTGTCTTTTACATTTTTTGTTACAGATAAAAGCAGAATATAATTTAGAAATTTTTGTGGCACATATTAATCATATGATTAGGGAAAATGCGAAAATAGATGAAGAATTTGTTAAAGAATTTTGCAGAAAGAATAATTTAGAATGTTTTGTGAAAAGAGCAGAAGTTCAAGAAATAGCAAGACAAGAAAAAATAGGTACAGAAGAAGCTGGAAGAAATGTAAGATATGAATTCTTTAATGAAATTTTACAAAAGAAGGGTGCTAATAAAATTGCAACTGCACATAATTGCAATGACAAAATAGAAACAATTATAATGAATTTATTAAGAGGTAGTTCAATTTCTGGATTAAAAGGAATAGAACCTATTAGAAATAATAAATATATACGACCATTAATAGTATGTAATCGTAGTGAAATAGAGGAATATTGTAAAAAAAATGAATTGAACCCAAGACATGATGAGTCTAATGATGAAGTTATATATACAAGAAATAAAGTTAGAAATATTGTGATTCCGTACATAAAAAGTGAATTTAATCCTAATATTATCAATACACTAAATAGATTGTCAGAGGTTGCAACAGAAGAGAATGAATACTTAGAATGCCAGTCAAAAAGAAACTTTGAAGACATGCTTGAAAAGGACGCAAATGAAATAGATAATAACAAAAATATATTAGTTTTAAATTTAAAAAAGTTTAATAGTTTGGAATTAGTAATAAAAAGAAGGGTTATACTATATACTATTAATAAATTAATTGGAACAACTAAAGGAATAGAAAAGGTTAATTTAGAAGAAATAATTGCGCTTTGCAATAAAAATGTAGGAAATAAATTTTTGACGCCTATTAAAAATTTAAAAATATTAGTAAAAGATAAAAAAATTTTTTTTATTGCCTATAACAACCTTCCGTAAGAAAGCTTAAAATAAGCTAAAAACGAAGAAAAAAACTTTAATAAAAAGTATTGAATTAGAAAAAAACTTGTGTTATATTTCAAACAGAAAAAAGAAAAACATAAGGGAGGAACTAAGTTGAAAAGTAGTATAAAAACATTAGCAATGTGGCTAATAATAGGAGTGATTTTTGTTGTACTAATATCTGCGCTAGTGGATAATTCAAATAACAAAATGAGTTACTCAGAATTAATGACAAAAATATCAAATGCAGAGGTTAAAGATGTTGAAATTTCTGCAGATGGTTCAAAAGCCTATGTAACACTAAAAGGAACTAGTGGCCAAAAAGAAGTTAATATACCAAGCTTAGAAAGCTTTATGGATAATATAAATGATCAGTTAGTAGCTGGTAATTTAACATTAACAGAAAAATCTCAATCAATTATAATTACAATTTTAGGATTAATATCACCATTCGGACTTCTAATTGTATTTGTATTATTCTGGTTAATTTTTATGAATGGACAACAAAATGGAAATAAAACTATGAGTTTTGGAAAAAGCAAAGCAAGAATGATGGGAACAACAGATAAATCTAAAGTTACTTTTGCAGATGTTGCTGGCGTTGATGAAGAAAAAGAAGAATTACAAGAAATAGTAGAATTTTTAAAATCACCAAAAAAATT
Source organism: uncultured Lachnospiraceae bacterium (assembly GCA_964613425.1). GTDB lineage: Bacteria > Bacillota > Clostridia > TANB77 > CAG-508 > CAZTHC01. The sequence goes on along the minus strand of CAZTHC010000010.1, from coordinate 680 downwards.
CACAGATATGGGTGCCAGAATTCCAAAAGGAGTTTTACTAGTAGGACATCCAGGAACAGGTAAAACATTACTTGCAAAAGCAGTTGCAGGTGAAGCTGGAGTACCATTCTTTATTATAAGTGGTTCAGATTTCGTAGAAATGTTTGTTGGTGTTGGTGCATCACGTGTAAGAGATTTATTTGAACAAGCAAAGAAAAATGCACCATGTATAATATTTATAGATGAAATTGATGCGGTTGGACGTCAAAGAGGTGCTGGACTTGGCGGAGGACATGATGAAAGAGAGCAAACATTAAATCAATTATTAGTTGAAATGGACGGATTTGGAACAAATGAAGGCGTAATAGTTCTTGCAGCAACAAACAGACCAGATGTATTAGATAAAGCATTATTAAGACCAGGAAGATTTGATAGACAAATTGTAGTATCTGCGCCAGATGTAAAAGCTAGAGAGCAAATATTAGAAGTTCATTCAAGAAAGAAAAGACTTGGTGATGATGTTGACTTAAAAACTATTGCAAAAAACACTTCAGGTTTTTCAGGAGCAGATTTAGAGAATGTATTAAATGAGGCAGCATTATTAGCAGCTAGAAGGAATAAAGATTTAATAGAAATGCAAGAAATAGAAGATGCTATGATAAAAGTAACAATGGGACCAGAAAAGAAAACAAAAGTAAGAA
>CAZTHC010000009.1:13447-26109 GCA_964613425.1 uncultured Lachnospiraceae bacterium | reverse complement strand
TCAACAGATCCAAATGCACCAGAATATGCATGTATGAAAGAATTAATGGATGCAGTTGATAGTTATATTCCAACACCAGAAAGACCAACAGACCAACCATTCTTAATGCCAGTTGAAGACGTATTTACAATAACAGGTAGAGGAACAGTTGCAACAGGTAGAGTAGAAAGAGGAACAATTAAAGTTTCTGAAGAAGTTGAAATCGTTGGATTATCAAAAGAAACACCAAAAACAGTAGTTACAGGTGTTGAAATGTTCAGAAAATTGTTAGACCAAGCAGAAGCTGGAGATAACATAGGAGTATTATTAAGAGGTGTTCAAAGAAACGAAATCGAAAGAGGTCAAGTTTTAGCAAAACCAGGAACAATACATCCACATACAAAATTCAAATCAGAAGTTTATATCTTAACTAAAGAAGAAGGTGGAAGACATACACCATTCTTTAATGGATATAGACCACAATTCTACTTCAGAACAACAGACGTTACAGGTATAATTGATTTACCAGCAGGAGTAGAAATGGTAATGCCAGGAGATAACATCGCAATGACAATCGAATTAATTACACCAATCGCTATAGAAAAAGGATTAAGATTTGCTATCCGTGAAGGTGGTAGAACAGTAGGTTCAGGAATCGTTTCTGAAATTATAGAGTAATTAAAAATAAAAAATAGAGCTTCGGCTCTATTTTTTTTGGGAAAATGATGAAATATATTATCAACGTTTGACTGTTGGTGCGCTAAGAATTGTAGGGGCGTATTGTATACGCCCGAGAATATATCATAACCAATCGTTAAATCTCGTCAGTAATAAAATGTTTTAAATAATTTGGACATGTAAATTTTAAAATAAATGATTGCTTTTTAATGATACATATGTTATTTTAAAATAAAGGGGGAAATAATATGAAAAATAAAATAATTTACATATTTATAATAGTAATTGTATTATTAGTTGCTTTGGCAGTTGGCATGATATATTTAAATAATAAGCCAATTATAAAAACTGAAAGAGAAGAGACAATGCATTCACAAAAATTAACAGTTATGATAGCAAAATCAGATGAGCCAGATGGTAAAAAAACTTTTATTGCAATATTCAATAAAGAAGATAAATGTATAGACGTAAGAGAAATATTGGAGACAAATGAGGCAGAAATTTTAAGATTATATGAAAGCATGAAGAATAATGATAAAGGAATGTATAATCCAAAAATAGAAAATGGAAAACTATATTATAACAATTCATTAAGAAATGGATTATCAAAAGATGAAATGCTAGAGGTTTATAAAAATTGCGAAATAGAATTATACTAATAAAAAAGTAGGCAACACAAAACATAATTAAAAAATGAAATTTTTATTGATATATTAAAGAAATAGAGCGTATTGCATACGCCCTATTTTGTTTTTATCTAACAACAATATTATAAATTTTATTTTTTACATATATTTCTTTTATTATAGTCTTATCATTTAATAAATCTTGAATTTCGTTGTGTGCAGCTTCTTTTACAACACTTTCATCTGAATTTAAGTCGATTTTAATTGTAGCCTTTACTTTTCCATTTACTTGTACAGGAATTTCAATTACATCTTCTACAATTTTGCTTTCATCGAAAGTTGGCCAAGTTGCATATGCAATAGTTTCAGTATGTTCTAAAACAACATTCCACAATTCTTCTGTTATATGAGGAGCTATAGGGTTTAATAGTTTTAAAAATCCTTCTGCATATTCTTTAGGGAATACTTCTGTTTTGTAAACAGCATTTATAAAAATCATTAATTGACTTATTGCTGTGTTGAAATACATATTTTCGTAATCTGCTGTTACTTTTTTTACTGTAAAATTATATACTTTGTCTAACTCTGGGTTAGGTGCATCTTCAATTTTATCTAATTCTGTATATAATCTAAAAACTCTATCTAGAAATTTTTTAGAACCATCAATTCCATTAGGGTCCCATGGTTTAACTGCATCAATTGGTCCCATAAACATTTCATATAATCTTAAAGAATCTGTTCCATAATCTCTTACAATGTCATCTGGATTAACAACATTTCCTCTAGATTTACTCATTTTTTCACCATTTGATCCTAAAATCATACCTTGGTGGCGCAATTTTTTGAATGGTTCTTTTACAGGAACAAAACCTTTGTTGTAAAGGTAATTATTCCAAAATCTAGAATATAGCAAATGTCCAACAGCATGCTCTGGACCACCTACATAAAGGTCAACAGGTAGCCAATATTTTAACAATTCTTTGTTTGCAAATTCATCATTATTCTTTGGATCAATATATCTTAAAAAATACCAACTAGAACCTGCAGAACCAGGCATTGTGCTAGTTTCTCTTGTTGCAATTTTACCATTAAAAGTAGTATTTACCCATGTGGTTGCTTTTTCTAATGGAGAAGAACCAGATTTTGAAGGACTATAGTCTTCTAATATTGGCAAAACAAGAGGCAATTCAGAGTCTGGAAGAGATTTTGCACCATCTTCTGTATACACAATTGGAATTGGTTCACCCCAATAACGTTGCCTTGCAAAAATCCATTCTCTTAATCTATAGTTGATTTTTTTAGCTCCAACTTTGTGCTTATCTAACCAATTTAACATAGTGTTTATAGAATCTTCCTTATTCAAACCATTTAAAAATTCAGAATTTATATGAGTCCCATCTCCAATAAAAGCTTCTTTAGAAACATCTCCACCTTCTAATACTGGAATAATTTCCAAATTGAATTTTTTAGCAAACTCATAATCACGTTCATCATGTGCAGGAACAGCCATAATAGCACCAGTTCCATATGTTGCTAAAACATAATCTGAAATCCAAATAGGAATTTTTTTATTATTAACAGGATTGATGGCATAACTTCCTAAGAATACTCCTGTTTTTTCTTTGTTTAATTCTGTTCTTTCTAGGTCAGATTTTGCAGCACAGTTCTTTTTATATTCAGCTACTTCAGCTTTTTTATCATTTGAAGTAATTTTATCTACTAACTCATTTTCAGGAGATAATACACAATATGTAGCTCCAAATAGTGTATCACATCTTGTTGTGAAAACTGTAAAATTAAAATCAGTATCAGCTACTTTAAATATAACATGTGCACCAATAGATTTACCAATCCAGTTTTTTTGAATTTCTTTAGTAGATTCTGGCCAATCTATTTCATCTAAACCAGAAAGCAAAGTTTCTGCATATTTTGGTATATCTAAAACCCATTGCTTCATATTTCTTCTAACAACTGGAAATCCACCACGTTCACTTTTTCCATCAATAACTTCATCGTTAGCAAGAACTGTACCTAATTCTTCACACCAGTTAACTGGCATCTCTACTAATTTAGCAAGTCCATCTTCATATAATTGTTTGAAAATCCATTGAGTCCATTTATAATAGCTTGGGTCACAAGTTGAAATTTCTTTATCCCAATCAAAAGAAAATCCAAGCATTTTTAATTGTCTTTTAAAAGTTTGAATGTTATCCTTTGTAAATCCGTCAGGGTGATTTCCTGTATTTATTGCATATTGTTCAGCAGGCAAACCAAAAGCATCCCAACCCATAGGGTGTAACACATTATAGCCTTGCATTCTTTTCATTCTAGATAAAATATCTGTTGCTGTATATCCTTCAGGGTGTCCAACGTGAAGCCCATGACCAGATGGATATGGAAACATATCTAAGGCATAGAATTTTGGCTTAGAAAAGTCCCACAAATCTGTTTTAAAAGTTTCATTTTTATCCCAATACTCTTGCCATTTCTTTTCAATATCATTAAAGTTATAAGTCATAAAATCATCCTTTCCAATAAAATATAGTTTATTATACTACAAAATAAAAAGAAAATAAAGGAAAATGAGGAAACTTTTATTACAAATTAGTCTAAAAAAACATATAAAAATTTGATTTACAATTATTTTTTATATGATATAATAAACAAATAAAATAATTTGTAAATTTCATTGGTGATAATATGATTTAATTGCGGGTTGACGAGGGCGCCGACTCCTACAAAACATAAATCTATTTGAAAGTATAGAGACGTATTGCATACGCCCATTTGTATATGATTATAAAGGAGCAAAAATGATAGATATAGAAAAAGCAAAAAATGAATTTGAAAATTATGTAGAAAGCTATAATCCAAAAGATAAAAAAATAGCTTTAAAAATAGGCCATACAAAAAATGTTACTTCTGCAGCAGAAGAAATTGCGGTTAGCTTAAATTTGAATGAAGAAGATAAAAATCTTGCTATATTAATAGCTTTATTGCATGATATAGGAAGATTTGAACAAATTAAAAGATATAATACATTTAATGATGGAGCAAGTATAGACCATGCTAACTTTGGAGTACATCTATTGTTTGAAGAAGGCCTAATAAGAAAATTTATAGAAACAAAAGAATTTGATGAGATTATTAATAAAGCAATATATAATCATAATAAATTAAACATACAAGAAGGGCTAACTGATAGAGAACTGTTACATGCAAAAATAATAAGAGATGCGGATAAAATTGATATTTTCAGAATCCTTGCAGAGGATGAAATTGAACACATATATGATAATTTTGAAAAAATGCCAGATGAAGAAATTAGCTCTAAAGTGTATAATTCAATAATAACAGATAAACGAGTAAATTATTTAGATAGAAAAAATGATATAGATAAGCTTATTGCTAATTTATCTTTTGTATATGATTTGAATTTTGCTAAATCATATGAAATATTTAAAAATAGAGACTATGTAAATAGGTTTATAAATAGAATTTCAATAAGAAATACAGATACAATTGCTAAAGTAAATAACATAATTGAAATGATAAATAAACATATTGAGGAACAACTTTCAAAATAATTAGCTAAAAAAGTTAGGTTTTATCAATTTGTTTTTATAATATAGAAAAATTAATTCATAGCATATAAAAGATATTACAAGGAAATGAGAAAAATATATGTCAAAAAAACTATTAATTACGGAGAAGCCTTCTGTTGCAATGGAGTTCGCGAAGGTGTTAAAAATAACAGCAAATAGAAAAAATGGATATATCGAATCAGATGATTGGATAATAACTTGGTGTGTAGGTCATTTAGTAACAATGAGCTACCCAGAAAAGTATGATGAAAATTTGAAATTCTGGAGATTGGATACACTTCCATTTATTCCAGAAGAGTGGAAATATGAAATAATTCCACAAGTTGAAAATCAATTTAATATAATTAAACAATTAATGCAAAGAGAAGATATTGAAGAAATATACAATGCGGGTGACTCTGGAAGAGAAGGAGAATATATACAAAGATTAGTATTTATGATGGCAAAACCTAATCCAACAGCAAAAATGAAAAGAGTTTGGATAGATTCACAAACAGAAGAGGAAATAAGCAGAGGTATAAAAGAGGCAAAAGACCTATCTGAATACGATAGTTTGTCAGATTCAGCATATTTGCGTGCTAAAGAAGATTACTTAATAGGAATTAACTTTTCACGATTATTATCTATTATATATGGTAGAAGAGTTGCAAAACAAATAAGTGAAGACAAAGTTTCAATTTCCGTAGGTCGTGTTATGACATGCGTTTTAGGAATGATAGTAGATAGAGAAAGAGAAATTAGAAACTTTGTAAAAACAAAATATTATAAAGTAATAGGAGAATTTGGAAATGAGGATTCTTCTTTTAAAGCTGAATGGAAAGTAACGGAAAATTCAAAAATGTTTGGATCGGAGAAATTGTATAATGAAAGCGGTTTTAAAAAAGAAGAAGATGCAAGAAACTTTATACTTTCATTAAAAGGAAAAACAGCAACAGTTACAGAAATAAAGAAAACGAAGCAGAAAGAGAATGCACCATTACTATTCAATTTAGCAGAAATTCAAAATGAATGTACAAAAAGATTTAAAATAAAACCAGACGAAACACTAGAAATAATACAAAGCTTGTATGAGAAAAAAATGGTTACATATCCAAGAACAGATGCAAGAGTATTATCAACTGCTGTTGCAAAAGAAATAGCAAAAAATTTAAATGGATTAGCAAAGAATTATAAAGATGAAGAAATACAAGAACTAATTAACAAAATGATTTCTGAAAAGTATTCTACAAACCTAGTTAAAACTAAGTATGTAAATGATAGTAAAATAACAGATCATTATGCAATAATTCCTACAGGACAAGGATTTGAAAACTACGAAAAATTGCCAGACTTACACAAAAAAATATATAAATTAATAGTAAAAAGATTCATAAGTATTTTTTATCCACCAGCAGAATATAATAAGGTTTCAATAACAATAAATATAGAAAACGAGCAATTTACTGTAACAGGTAAGGTATGTGTTGTACAAGGTTATTTAGAGGTAGTAAAAGATAAATCAAAGCAAAATATGGACATAGAAGAAGGAGAAAACAAAGACGAATCACAAGAAAATAATTTAGACATTTTAAACAAATTAAAGAAAGGCGAAAATGTTGAAATTGTAAACTTTGAAACTAAAGATTCGGAAACTTCTCCACCAACTAGGTATAATTCAGGTTCAATAATTTTAGCAATGGAGAATGCAGGAAAATTAATTGAAGATGAAGAATTAAGAGAGCAAATAAAAGGGGCAGGAATTGGGACAAGTGCAACAAGAGCAGAAATAATGAAAAAACTAGAGAAAATTAGGTATATAGATATTAATTCTAAAACTCAAATAATAACTCCTACGAATAAAGGAGAAGCAATATATGATGTCGTAAATTTATCTATGCCAGATATGCTAAATCCTAAACTTACAGCTAGCTGGGAAAAAGGCTTGGAAATGGTAGCAAATAAAGAAATACAATCAAATGAGTTTATGTCTAAACTTGAAAATTATATTAAAGGAAAAATTAACAAATTAGTAGTAAAATATTGAATAAATTGAATTCAAATATGCAAACTAATATATAAATAAGAACAAATAAATAGGAAAGAGATTATTTAAAAGAGGAGTTTTGCGGATAATATAGATAAGTGTTATGTGGGTGTAGCAAAGCAAAATTGAAACATCTCAGAACTATTTTAAAGTTCGGTTTTATAACAAGAATAGGAATTGGTTTTATGAATGAATTTGATTTATTTGGAAAAAACGTATTGAAAGATGAATATATAAAGGGGAATTTGGAGGAAGAGGATTATACAAAATATACAGATATAATTAAAAATAATTTAGCTTTTGGCAAAGAATTAGCAGGTAAAATTGCAAGAATAATTAAAAAATGGGCAATAGAAAATGGTGCTACTCATTATACTCACTGGTTCGAACCATTAAGTGGTAATACAGCAGAAAAGCATATAAGTTTTTTATCTACAGACTTAGAAAATAATTTAAAAATAGAATTCCCAATAGATGCATTAGTAATAGGAGAAACTGATGCATCTTCTTTTCCAAATGGGGGATTGCGAAGCGTTTTTGAGGCAAGGGGAAAAACAAAATGGGATTATACGTATCCAATTTTTTTAAAAGAAGATATTAATGGAAAAGTATTGTGCATACCAACACTTTTATATACTTCAAAGGGTGAATCTTTAGATAAAAGAACACCATTAATAAATTCGTGTGAGGCATTAAATAAACAGGTTTTAAGAGTATTAAAAGCATTTGGAGATAATGAAACAAAACAAGTTTATTCAACAGTTGGAGCAGAGCAGGAATATTTTTTAATACGAAGAGAAGATTATAAAAAACGAAAGGATCTAATGTTAACAGGGAGAACTCTTTTTGGAAGAAAACTACCACTAACAGTTAAAAAGCATTATATGAATCCAATTAGCGAAAAAACGGGTGAATATATGAGAACAGTAGAAAAGGAGTTATGGAAGTTAGGAATACCAGCTAAAATAAAGCATAATGAAGTCTCTGTTCATCAATATGAATTGGTTCCACAATTCCAAAAAATATATTTAGGTGCAAATAATGATTTTTTAATAATGGAAATTTTACAAAGAGAAGCTAAAAAATACGGATTTTCATGTCTATTACACGAAAAACCATTTGAAGGATTAAATGGTTCAGGCAAGCATAATAATTGGTCAATTTATAAAGAAAATGGAGAAAACTTATTTGTATTTGGAGAATCAAACACAGAAAACCTAAGATTTATTTGCTTTATAGTAGCTTTAATCTCTGCAATAGATAAACATTCAGACCTCATAAGAGCAACAATTGCAACTTCAGGTAATGATATAAGATTATCTGGATATGAGGCTCCAAGTGCAATTGTTTCAGTATATTTAGGAGAAGAATTAACATCAATATTAGATAGAATTAGAACATATGACAGACAAATAGATTTTAATAAAATTAGAATTCCTAAAATTAGTAATAACATTACAGATAGAAACAGAACTTCGCCATTTGCATATGTGGGAAATAGGTTCGAATTCAGAATGCCTGGTGCATATGCATCTATAGCTGTTTGCAACACAATACTAAACACAGTAATGGCAGAGAGTTTAGAAGAAATAGCAAATGTATTGGAAAATTCAAAGAATTTCAATAAAGATTTGCAGGAATTATTGAAAAAGTTGTTAAATAAACATTTCAAAATTATATATAATGGAAATGCATATTCAGAAGAGTGGGAAAAAGAGGCACAGCAAAGAAAATTAAGCAAAATTACGCTAGCACCTGTAGCGTTCAAGGCATTTATAGACGAGAATTCAATTAAACTTTTAGAAAAATACAATGTTTACACGAGAAAAGAGTTATATTCTAGGTATAAAATAAAATTGGAAAAATATATGAAAAATCTCCACTCAGAAGCAACGGTAATGATAGAAATGGTAGATAGAGAAATACTTCCAAAATGTATTGAATATACAAAATTTTTAGGTGAAGCAATAGGGATTAAGCAAACTATAAAAAGCATTCAAAGTGATGTAGAACAAAAAATACTGACTGATGGGTCAAAAAATATTGCAGAATTATATAAAAATATAAGCTCTTTAAAGGAGCGTATAAACAAAGAAATAAGCGAAGAAAACTTGTATGAAAATGCTATGTATTATGCAACAATAGTAAGGCAAAATATGCAAGAAATACGCAAAAATGTAGATATGCTAGAAGAGATAATACCAGAGAATAATTGGCCGTTTCCAACATATATAAATATGCTGTTAAAATAAAAAGACGATTTAATATGGACTTTTTAATCTATTTAATGTAAAATAAATACGATTTTTAGCAAGACAAATTTGCAAAAATAAAGGAGGCTTTTTTAATGGAAAAACTTAATAGCAATTTATACGAAATAGATGAAATTAATAATTTTAGAGAATTAATAGATGGGTCAGTAAGAAAATACCCAAACAATATTGCATATAAGTTTAAGAAAGATTTGGGAAAACCTACGCAAACAATAGTGGAAAAAACTTACAAACAAATTAAAGAAGAAATAGAAGCACTATCAACATCTTTGTTAGAATTAGGCTTAGAAAATGAAAAAATTATACTTATATCAAATAACAGATATGAGTGGTGTATAAGTTATTTTGCAATAACAACGGGAAATATGGTAGTTGTTCCTCTAGACAAACTATTGCCAGAAAAAGAAATAGAAAATTTAATATTAAAAAGTAAAGCAACAGTGGCAATATTTGAAAATAAATATTCTGAAACATTTAAAAATTTACAGGAAAAAAGTGGCATAAAAACCCTTATAAATATGGATTTAGAAGATGAAGAAGACGGAGTTTTATCATTACAAAAATTAGTTGAGACTGGTAAAAAACGTATAGAATCTGGAAATACAAAGTATAACAGTATAAAAATAGATAACGAAAAATTAAGTGTTTTATTATTTACATCTGGTACAACTTCACAAGCAAAAGGAGTAATGCTATCACAAAAAAACATAACATCAAACATAATGGCAATGGCAAAAATGTCTAAAATGTATGAAACAGATATCATTCTTTCATTTTTACCTCTTCATCATACATTTGAGTGCACAATAACATTTTTATATGGATTTTACAGTGGAGTAACAGTTGCATTTTGTGATGGATTAAAATATATAGCACAAAACTTAGTTGAATACAAAATAAGCGTATTTGTAGCAGTTCCATTAGTACTAGAAACAATGTATAAGAAACTAGAAAAGGGAATAGAAAAAAGTGGAAAAGAAAAATTAGTAAAAACAATGTCAAAGTTTTCTAACTTTTTATATAAATATCTACATATAGACTTAAGAAGGAAGTTATTTAAAACAATTTTAGAGCAATTAGGTGGAAATCTAAGAATATTATACTTCGGAGCAGCAGCTATGGATAAACACGTAATTGAGGGATATAACACATTTGGAATCGCTTCAGTTCAAGGATATGGACTAACAGAAACTTCACCATTAGTAGCAGCTGAAACAGACAAACAAAAAAGACCAGGAAGCGTTGGAATGGCGCCATACAATATTGAAATAGAAATAGTAGACAAAGATGAAAAAGGTGTTGGAGAAATTATTACAAAAGGTCCAAACGTAATGTTAGGATATTATGAAAATGAAGAAGAAACAAACAAAGTATTAAAAAACGGATGGTTTTCAACAGGAGATTTAGGATACTTTGACGAAGATGGATATTTGTTTATAACAGGAAGAAAAAAAGAAGTAATAGTATTAAAAAATGGAGAAAATGTATATCCAAAAGATATAGAATTCTTAGTAAATAAATTGCCATATGTTCAAGAAAGTATAGTATTTCCAAGAGAAAATGCTAAAGGAGAAATAAATTTAGGAATAAAATTAGTTTATGATGATGTAACAATAAAAGAAAAATTTGGAGAGAAAACAGTAGAAGAATACGAAAAACTAATTTGGGAAGACATAAAGGAAATAAATCAACAATTATCACAATTCAAGAGAATAAAAGAATTAATAATAACAACAGAACCATTAGAAAAAACAACAACACAAAAAATAAAAAGATTTAAAGAAATAGAAAAAATATTAAAAATGTAATTTATTAAAAAAATATTAATTTAATGTAAAAATGTAGGGGCAGGGTTACATACCTGTCCCTAAAAATATAAAAAAGACGCATTGCAAATTGTAGGGGTCGGCGTCCTCGACGACCCGAATTGAATTATATGCAAAACAAAAATGTAGGGGCGTATTGTATACGCCCTTTTATATTATTATATCTCCAAACCTATTGGGCAATGGTCACTTCCAAGAATTTCATCATAAATAATTGCATCTTGCATCTTAAAATTACAACTTTTTTCAGTTAAAACTTTAGAAACAATAAAATAATCAATACGCCACCCAATATTTTTTGTTCTTGCATTTCCCATATAAGACCACCATGTGTATTGCTCTCTTGTAGGGTGAAAAAATCTATAACTATCAACAAATCCAGCTTCTAATAAACTGGTCATTTTTTGTCTTTCTTCATCTGTAAAACCTGCATTTTTTCGATTCTGCTTAGGATTTTTTAAATCTATCTCTTCATGAGCTACATTTAAATCACCACATAAAATAACAGGTTTAGTTTTATTTAATGTTGTTAAATACTCTAAAAAATCATTTTCCCAGTCCATTCTATAATCTAACCTTGTGAGCTCTCTTTGGGAATTTGGAGTATAGCAGTTTACAAGATAAAAATCATCAAACTCTAAAGTAATAACTCTACCTTCTTGGTCGTGCTTTTCAATACCTATGTCATACTTAACAGAAATAGGTTTTACTTTTGTAAAAATTGCAGTTCCGGAATATCCTTTTTTTACAGCACTATTAAAAAATTGAAAATAACCAGGCAACTCTAACAAGAGTTGTCCTTCTTGCATTTTAGTCTCCTGAATACAAAAAATATCTGCATTCAGAGAATTAAAAATATCCAAAAAACCCTTTTGGTAAACAGCACGTAAACCATTAACATTCCACGAAATTAATCTCATAAAACCTCCATCTAAGAGATATAACTCTTATTAGCTAAATACAATACAATTTTATAATATAAAGCAAAAAGATGCAAGATACCAACAAAACATTTGAAAAATTGCCAATGGGGACGGAGGTTTTTGGCAATTTTTAAAATTTTAAATAAAAGAACAAATTTTGGTATGCCAGAGAATTAATGATAATGCTGGAATATAGTAAATGGGGAAATTTTAGAAATGTAATAAACAAAGCAAAAGATGCTTGTAAAGGCAGTGATATTACAGATGAGGAACACTTTACCGATGTCGGGAGGGTGTTAAAAGTTGGAAATGATGCTAAAATGGAAGTGAATGATATTAAGTTAACTAGATATGCCTGTTATTTAATTGCACAAAATGGAGATAGCAGAAAAAAAGAAAAGGAAAAAAATAAAAAACTAAAGTGATAATAAATATAGAAAATTCTTAAAAAATATGCTATAATATATGTATATTTTATTTGGAGGGAAAGAACATGGCCACTACTAAACCTAGCAACAACAATTCTGTTCGGCATGAATCTAAAATAAAAGTGGTTCGATATGAACCAGATGTGATTCATGAGAAAATAGGAGGAGGAATTACAAGAGTGACTAAAAGAAAGTCCCAAAATAAAAATTAATGAAAAGGCTTCGCAAGAATTTGCGAAGCCCTTTTTAAATTGCCAAAATTGCCAAAAACCTCCGTCCCCAATGGCAATTTTGCACACTT
>CAZTHC010000009.1:3694-13347 GCA_964613425.1 uncultured Lachnospiraceae bacterium | reverse complement strand
TTAAATTGCCAAAATTGCCAAAAACCTCCGTCCCCAATGGCAATTTTGCACACTTTACGTAAACAACACATAATATATAGCATAAAGTTTATAGGGAGGAGTGGCATAATGAAGTCGTACATAATAGAAGGCGGAAAACGATTAGATGGAGAAGTGTCTGTGTCTGGTTCTAAAAATGCCTCATTGCCAATTTTGGCAGCTACTATACTAAATGGTGATGAAACAAAATTATATAATGTGCCTAATATTCACGATATAAAAATAACATTAGAAATATTAAGCATTTTAGGTTGCAAAGTAACTAAAAAAAGTGATAAAATAATAATTAATTCTAGAAATATGAAATATACAGAAATTCCAAGTGATCTGATGCGACAAATGAGGTCTTCCGTAGTATTAGCGGGAGCAATTCTTGGAAGATTTAAAAATACAGTTTTATCTTATCCAGGTGGATGCGATATTGGAGCAAGACCAATAGATTTGCATCTACAAGGTTTTAAAAAATTAGGAATAAATATTGTAGAAGAGTATGGATTTATTAGGTGTAGTTGTGATAGAATAATAGGAAATAAAATCAATTTGGATTTTCCAAGTGTAGGAGCAACTGAAAATATAATGTTAGCAGCTACTTTAGCAGATGGAGAAACAGTTATTACTAATGCTGCACAAGAGCCAGAGATAATAGATTTGCAGAATTTGTTAAATAAAATGGGCGCTAAAGTTATTGGAGCTGGAACAAATATTATTACAATAATAGGTGTAAAAAAATTGAAGCCTGTAAGTTATAATATAATTCCAGATAGAATAGAAGCAGGAACACTGTTATGCGCAACAGCAATAACAGGAGGAAGAATAAAGCTTAACAATGTAATTTCAAATCATATAGAACCAATAATTTCAAAATTGGAAGAATGCGGTTGTAAATTAGAAGTAGTAAACAAAAGTATAGTTTTAGAAACACCTAAAAGATTAAACCCAATAGATATTAAAACAACGCCATATCCTGGTTTCCCAACAGATATGCAACCAATATTTGGGGCAATGTTAACAGCCTGCAAGGGAACATCAATAATAATAGAAAATATATTTGAAAATAGATATAAATATATAACAGAGCTTATAAAAATGGGTGCAAATATTAAAACAGAAGGAAAAATGGCGATAATAAAAGGTACAAAAAGATTGCATGGAGCAAATGTGGAGGCTACAGATTTAAGAGGAGGAGCAGCTTTAGTATTAGCAGGATTACAGGCTAAAGGCAAAACAACAGTTAGTAATATAGAATATATATTGCGTGGATATGAGAATTTAGATAAAAAACTTAATATATTAGGTGCAAATATAATTAAAAAGTAAATATTATGGGCGAATATCTAATTCGCCCAACAAAGAAAATCAGGAGGTGGAGTTTTAATGGTATCTAAAATAAAAAACGATGATATGGATTTCTTTTATTTAGATTCAAATAAAAAGAAAAAAACAAGCTCAAATAAAAAAGAAATTACCAAAAAAGCTACATCTAAAAAAGAAAATACATCTAAAAAACAGGTTGCAAAAAAGAAACCAGTACAAAAGAAGATGCCTAGAAAGATTACAGAAAAAGATAAGAATAAAGAAATATTTAATATAGATAATGAAATTGTTATAGGAATAACACCTAAAAAAACAGTAGGACAAGCTAATAAAAAAGTGAAAAACAATCAAAAATCAGGGAAACAAAATATTATTACAAAGCATAAAGCTAAAATAATAAAATATGCAATCATAACTATTCTAATAATAGTAGCTATTGTATTATTCTTCTTATCACCAATATTTAATGTAAAAGTTATAAATGTAAATAATAATTCAAAAATATCTAGTGAAGAAATAATTAGTTTATCTGGAATTTTGAAAGAAGAAAATACGTTTAAAATTAACAAATCAAAGTCAATAAAAAGTATTAAGGAAAATCCATATATAGAAAGCGTAACTATTACAAGAAAATTGCCAGATACAGTCAACATAGATATAATAGAAAGAGAAGCTACATATATGATTGAATTTGCAAATGGATTTGTTTATATAAATAATCAAGGATATATGTTAGAAATTTCCGAAGAAAAGAAAGAATTGCCGATACTTATAGATATTTTGACGCCAATAGAGACAATTACGGAAGGAAATAGACTTGTAAAAGAAGATTTAGTTAATTTAGAAAGTGTTATAAAAATAGTTAATTCTGCCAAAAGTACTGAAATAGGTGCAGAAATAAACAAAATAAGTCTGAAAGAGTTTAGTTTAATATTTGAGGAAGAGGGAAAAACAGCATATATAGGAGATACAACTAATATAAATACAAAAATGCTTTATTTAAAAGAAATATTGCAAAAAGAAAAACGGTAAAAGTGGAGAAATTTTCTTAAATAAAGATATAAATAAGTATGATGTGTTTTTTAGAGAAAATGTAAAATAGAGAGTGAGGCTTAAACTATGAAAAAAAGTAATATAGCAATAATAATAGGAATACTTTGTATGTTACTTACAATAGGTATATTTATGCAAGTTAAAACAATAGAAGATGCAAAAAAAACTGTTGGTGTATCTATTGTAGACAATAGTAAGCTAAAGGACGAAGTATTAAAGTGGAAAGAAAAATATGATAATGCATATAAAGAATTAGAGGATGCGGAAGAATTTCTAGAAATAAGCAGAAAGAGGGCTACAGAAAATGATTCTGAATCTATTGAATTAGAGAGTGAACTTACAAAGTCAAATAGATTACTAGGGTTAACAGAGCTTAAAGGAACAGGAGTTACAGTAACACTAGACGATAATAGAGAAATAACTCCAGAAACTGCGGGAATACTAAGCGTTAGTGACTACCTAATACATGATGGAGATATAATAGAGGTTGTTAATGAATTGAAAAATGCAGGAGCAGAAGGAATATCAATTAATGATCAGAGAGTTGTACATACAACTGGAATTTTATGCGATGGAAATGTAGTTAGAATAAATGGAAAGAAAATAGGAACACCATTTGTAATTAAAGCAATAGGTTTTCCAGAAAGCTTATATTATGCATTAGAAAAGCCGGGTGGATATATGCAATTGCTAAGAACTTATGGAATAGTAGCTAAAGTGGAAAAAAATGACGAAGTTACATTACCAAAATATGATGGAATATACACATACGAGCATATAAAATAAAAATAAATAAAGTAAAAAGAGGTGAAACTGTTGAAGGTAAAAGGAAAAATAACTATAACTATAACATTAGGTCTTGTTTGTTTGATTTTTACTTTAGTAATGTTTATGAGATTTAAAACTGTTCAGCAAGTAGACTTAACGTCAATAG
Source organism: uncultured Lachnospiraceae bacterium (assembly GCA_964613425.1). Taxonomy (GTDB): domain Bacteria; phylum Bacillota; class Clostridia; order TANB77; family CAG-508; genus CAZTHC01. Next base: position 10,007 of record CAZTHC010000009.1, on the reverse strand, counting down.
AGAATATGAGAGAAGATGAGCTTAGAACAGAAATTGCAAACTGGAAGACTAAATTTGAAGAAACAGAAAAAAAATTAGAAGAGGTTACTGTTAAAATAAATGAGTATGAATTAACAATGGAAAATAATCAAGAAGCAAAAGAATTGTTAAGGGCAGAAGTTGTACAAGCCAATAATATATTAGGGAAGAATGCAGTTAGTGGGTTAGGTATAATTGTCACATTGTCAGACAAAGGAGAAAAAGAAATAGAGGCTCGTAATTTATCAAAATTAGTTAACGAATTGAGATTAGCCGGGGCAGAAGCAATATCTATAAATGAACAAAGAATAGTTTCAATGTCAGATATAGCAGGAATAACTAGTTCAGAATATTCATTTATAAATGTAAACGGACAAAGACTAATAGGACCATATGTAGTAAAAGCTATAGGAGATGTGTCTTACCTAGAAAGTGGTATAACAAATAAACAATATGGATATATAGAAAAATATGCAAAATCAGAAGGAATAGATGTAAGCGTTGAAACAAATAAAAATATTACAATTCCGGCATATTCAAAAGAGTTTAAATTTGAATATTTAACAAATGATTAGAATGTGTTTGATTACTGTATTGATGAAAATTCGTAGTGGTCGGCGTCCTAGACGACCAGCCAATTAAATTTTAGTTTATCGCATAATGTAGGGGCGTATTGTATACGCCCGCAAATACATATTTAAAAAATAAAAATAAAAAGGAGAAATGTAAAATGATAGTAATAGCAATTTTAGTAGGTTGTATAGTAGGAGCTTTAATTGGAATGAATGCTCCAGTAATTCCATATACATATTCAGGTTACCTTGCAATAGCTGTAATAGCAGCATTAGATTCTGTATTTGGTGGAATAGTATCTGTATTAAATAAAAACTTTGATATGAAAATATTTATATCTGGTTTTTTTGGAAATGCGATTTTATCTATAGCATTAACATATTTAGGAGAAAGATTAAATGTAGATATATATTTAGCAGCAATAGTAGTATTTGTATGGAGAATGTTCACAAATTTATCATTAATTAGAAGGTATTATATAGAAAAATGGTCAGAAAAAACTAAAAAAAATAAAACCATGTAACCTACATTTCCCTAGAAATCATATTTTTAATAAAAAACAGTAAATTTGTTTGAAAATGTAAAAAAATAATTGCATAAAGAATAAAAAAGCCTACGGAAATAAGGCTTTTTTATTTTATACTTTACAACGCGATTCCTTACAAAATCAACAATTACAAAAGGTTTATATTACATGAAAATTACATTTTTTACATTTTAATTTTTTTGTTGAATTATAAAAATATATATTGTAATATGAGAATAAATAAAAATATAAAAGGGTGAAAAGGTAGGTATTGTATTATGTACAAAAGAAATCAGAAAGGTGTAACATTAATAAGTTTGGCAATTACAATAATAATATTGCTAATCATTGCAGGAGTAACTGTATTTACGTTGATAAATAGTAACGTAACAGATGAAACGCGATGGTCAAATTTTGCAATGGAGCTATCCTCTTTAGATGAAGCAATTAAACAGAAAACAGTAAGAAATTATACATATAGTGAAGTTTTGGGAAACGATAGAGCTATATTTACTGAAGTTATAGATTCTAATCTAAAGGACGAAATAAAGAATGATGATAAGTACAAAAAACTAACCGAAGAAATAGTATATTATAGAGACAAAATTGAAGGAAAAACAGAACAAGAGATGTTAGTTAACAAAGGTAACTCTGAGAATATTATTAAATCTACTGGATATTTAGATGGAATATACTATGTACCCGCAAATTTAGCAAGTAATAAAGAGCATACATATATATATGATACCAAATCAAACACAGTATTTAAAATAGAACCTACAATAATAGGAGAAAGCACTTACCATAGTTATAAAGGTGGAGAGTTTATACTAGGTTCAGGAGCTGTTTCATCAGGAAATTCTACTATAGAATTCTCAGAACCTACTTGGTTAAATGGAAAAGCAAGCGTAACAGTAACATCAAAAGACAAAAAATATGCAATACGTTATACATCAACTGAAAAATATAAAGGACAAGAAGCAACATTATCATTATTAGGTGGAACTGTAACAGGTTTAACACATAATGAAATTTTAACGGCAAGAACATGGGATGGAACAAATTATGGAGAATCTGGTTCTATAACTATATTAGATAAAGGAGATCCAGCTATAAATGTAACTGCAAATCCATCAACTTGGACAAATGAAAATGTAAAAGTAAATATAACAGTATCAGATGGTGAAATGGGATTAGATAGAATTACTATGAATTCTGAAGAAATAAAAACATATGTTACATATAAAGGTTCAGATAATGTACGTAGTGAAATAGGAGAAAATGGAAAATACCAAATAAAAGTATTTGATAAAGTTGATCATTATACTTTACAAGAAATAGATATAACAAATATTGACAAGGTAAAACCATTAAAGCAAGAACCAACATTTGTGCAAACCAACAATAGCATAGTAGTAACATGTAATCAAACAGATGAGCTAAGTGGTGTAGATACAACAAAAACAAAATATGCATTAAAAACAGGTGATACATGGGGAACATGGCAAGCAAGTAATACTTTTACAGATTTAGTACCAAATACTACATATAAAATTAAAACAATAGTAACAGATAGGGCTAACAACGAACAAGAATCTGAAGAAGTAACAGCAGTAACGTTAGCAAATGTAGCAACAAACTTAACAGCAACAGGAGGAAATACAGCACAAGGACAACAAATAACATTAAGTTGGAATGCAAATTCAAACCCAGCAGGAACAAAATATTTAATAGAAGAATATAATGGAAGTGCTTGGACAACAGTAGCAGAGAATGTAACAGGAACAACATATGAACATACAGGGATACAATTAAAAAATGCAAATGGAGAATATAATACAGCTGGTGGATACACAATATCAAAGAAATATAGAGTAAAAGCCAAAAATTCAGAAGAAATTTATACATTATATACAGGAGAAGTAACAGGAAATACATTAGCAAGTCCAGCAGCAACAAAAACAATAACAGGTGATACAAATTCAGGGAAAGTAAATATAAGTTTAAGCTGGACAGCAGTACCAGGAGCAACAAAATATTATTTAAGTATTTATGATGGAAAAAAATATAATACAATAGATATAGGAAATGTAACAAGTTGGAATAGCAATACAGCAAAAATATATCCAACAGATGAGCAAATAGCAATTTGGAATACAAATACTAATCCATTTAGAACGAGTGGAGATGGAACAGAGTGGAAGGCTAATGCAAATCCAATATATTTAAAAGCAGAAGGAAGTTGGACAAGTTATACATATTATGCATGGATACATATATTGAGTGCTGATTCAGCAGGAAGAATTTCAGGGATTGTTTGGGGAGGAGCTAAAGATGTATCAGGTACAACAAAAGACACAGATGCACCAGCAATAGCAGCAACAACAGATAATACAACATGGGTAAGAACACAACCAATAAATGTAAATGCAACAGATGTATTAGGACGTACAATAACAACTCAAAATGAAATAGGTGGAATAGTAGGATACGGAATAAACCAAAGTGCAACAAGTCAACCAACATATAATGCAGTAACAAGAACGGGAGAACTAAATATAAATTTAAGTGCAACAGCAAACGGAACATATTACGTATGGGTAAAAGACTATGCAGGAAACTATACGAATAAAGCAGTAGAAGTAACACATGTAGATAGAATAGCGCCAAATAATGAAGCACCAACAGCAATAAGCACAACAAATAGTATAACAGTAACATGTAAGCAAACAGATTCACATGTAGGACTAGATACAAATACAATACAATATGCATTAAAAACAGGAGATACATGGGGAACATGGCAAAATGAAAGTACATTTACAGGATTATCAGATAAAGCGAGTTATCTAGTAAAAACAAGGGCAAAAGATAAATTAGGAAATGGATATACGGAATCAGCAGAAAAAACAGTAAGTACGGCAACAATAGAGGCAGGAACATTAACATTAAAACTAAATAATGCAAGTGGAGCGGCATACACAGTAGATAGATGGACAAATCAAAATGTATATGCAACAGTGAACCAAGCAACATATGGAACAAGTACATATGCAAGTGTAAGCGGATCAGCACAAACAGTAGCAGCAACAAATAGTGCAACAACAATAAACACAACAGGAACAACAACATTAAAAGTAACAACAACAGATGGAAATAACACAGCAACAAGTGGAAACTATGTGATAAAAGTAGATAAAGAATTCCCATCAAATACAGCACCAACAGTAGTAAAAACTGTAAATAGTATAACAGCAACATTTAAACAAACAGATGCATATAGTGGAATAAATACAAATACAATAAAATATGCAATAAAAACAGGAAGTACATGGGGAACATGGCAAACAAGTAATGAGTTTACAGGATTAACTGCAAGTACAAGTTATGTAGTAAAAACAAAAGCAACAGATATTGCAGGAAATGAAAAAGAATCATTAGAAACTACAGTAGTAACACTTGCAAAAGCACCAACAACTCTAACAGCAACAGGAGGAAACACAGCACAAGGAAAACAAATAACATTAAATTGGAATGCAAATTCAAATCCATCAGGAACAAATTATGTAGTAGAAGTATATAATGGAACAGCTTGGGAAACATTAGCAGATAATGTAACAACAACATCATATGTTCATACAGGAATATTATTAAAAAATGCAGATGGAAATTATAATAATACAGGAGGATACAATATATCAAAGACATATAGGGTAAAAGCTAAAAATACAATTGGGGAAGCAACAGGATATTCAAATGAAGCAACAGGAAATACACTAGCAAGTCCAACAGCAACAAAAACAATAACGGGTGATACAAATTCAGAAAAAATAAATATAAGTTTAAGCTGGACAGCAGTACCAGGAGCGGCAAAGTATTATTTAAGTATTTATGATGGAAAAAAATATAATCAGATAGATATAGGAAATGTAACAAGTTGGAATAGCAATACTGCAAAAATATATCCAACAGATGAGCAAATAGCAAATTGGGATATAAATACGAATCCATTTAGAACAAGTGGAGATGGAACAACTTGGAAATCAAATATGAATTTGATGTATGCAAAAGCAAATCATCCTACATATAAGGTATATACATATTATGCTTTTATACATGTAATAAGTGTTGACTCAGCAGGAAGAATCTCAGGGAATGTTTGGGCAGGAGCTAAGAACGTATCAGGTATAACAAAAGACACAGATGCACCAGCAATAACAGCAACAGCAGATAATTCAGCATGGGCACAGTCACGAGATATAGTAGTAACAGCAACAGATGTATTAGGACGTACACTAACTACTCAAAATGAAGTAGGTGGAATAGTAGGCTATGGAATAAACCAAAGTGCAACAGTTCAACCAACATATACAACAGTAACAAGAACAGCTACATTAAATAAAACAATAAATGTAGAAGCAAATGGAATATACTATGTATGGGTAAAAGACTATGCAGGAAACTATGCAAATAAACAAGTAGTAGTAAAAAAAATAGATAGAGTACAACCAAACATTACTATAAATCCAAACGGAGGAGAACTTACAATACCAGTAGGGTATTCTGCAATTATAATAAACTTATCATTAAGAAGTTCAGAGGCAAGAGGTGCATCTGGCGTTAAAGAAAGTAAATATAAATTGGATAATGGAACAGAAATAGATTTTTCACCAGAAGAGATGTTAGAAGTACTTGTGAATATGACAGGTGGAAAACATAATATTACAGTAAGAGCAGTAGATAATGCAAATAATGAAAGAATAGTAGTAACAGACGATTTTGATGTAGGATATGCTGTAGAATATAATGCAAATAATGGAACCGGAGCACCAGGAGCGCAAAGAAAAACACATGGAACGAATCTAACATTATCAAATACGGAACCAACAAGAACAGGATATACATTTGCTGGATGGAATACAAAAGCAGATGGAACAGGAACTTCATATGCAAAAGGTGCAACATATAGTACAAATCAATCTGTAAGATTGTATGCAAAATGGACAGCAAATACATATACAGTAACATTTAATGCAACAGCGAATGGAGGAACATGTGGAACAGCAAGTAAAACAGTAACATATGATTCAACATATGGAACATTGCCAACAGCAACAAAGACAGGATATACATTTACAGGCTGGTATACAACACAAACAACAGGAGGAAGTCAAGTAGTAGCAACAACAACGGTAA
>CAZTHC010000009.1:2188-3594 GCA_964613425.1 uncultured Lachnospiraceae bacterium | reverse complement strand
TAGTAGCAACAACTACGGTAACAACAGCTACAAATCATACATTATATGCAAGATTCACAGCAAATACATATACAGTAACATTTAATGCAACAGCAAATGGAGGAACATGTGGAACAGCAAGTAAAACAGTAACATATGATTCAACATATGGAACATTGCCAGTAGCAACCAAAACAGGGTATAATTTTGATGGTTGGTTTACACATTCATCAGTAGGTACAGGAATAGTAAATAGTAGTACACAAGTAACAACAACAGAAAACCATACATTGTATGCGAGATTTACAGTTAAAACATATACAGTAACATTTGATGCAGCAGCAAATGGTGGGACAATAGAGGTTAATGGTGAAAATGTTAATAGTACAACTAAAAGAGTAACATATGATTCAACATATGGAACATTACCAACACCAATGAAAACAAATTATACGGTTGATGGCTGGTATACAACACAGACAACAGGAGGAAGTAAAGTAATAGCAACAACAACAGTAACAATAGATTCAGATCATACATTATATGCACGCTATATAGAGCCAAGAGTTAAGGTTACTTTATATACAAGCATGTCAACAGTAACTCCAACTGAAATATATGTAACTAAAGGACAAAAATATGGTAAATGGCAAAAGGCTGATGGAACAGTAGGAAGCAACTATAATCTTCCAGTTCCAACATCACCAACATCAGATGGTTACTACTTTGCAGGATGGTATAATGGTTCAACACTAGTTAATTCAAATACTATTGTAAGTTCAACTGCAACAAATCATACATTAACAGCAAATTGGGTTAAACCAGATGTAATTATTAGTGGTAATCCGCAAAATGCAACTGCAACAGTAATTAGTGGAATTAAATTAACTGCTACTAGGATAAGCGGTAGTATGTACCAAGGTACTAGTACAGAAGTAACTCCATATAATGGACCAGGAACATTCCCTTACTTAAATTATAGTTTTTCAGGACATGGATGTGGTGGATCTATAACAACTGTGATTACTAGAACATCAGGAGGAACCTACTTCACAGTATTACATAATGGAGTTTATATGGTGGTTAATCAATATTCAACACCTTAAATAGACGCATTTAGAAAAGTATAAATTATATTTCAATTAATAGAAGAACCTCCTATTAGATAATATCTAATAGGAGGTTTACAGTTATTTTTGACTAATGTTACAAATTTATTACAAATTTTAATTTTAATTGATAAAAAAGAACAAATATAGTAAAATATATTTTATATAAATAAAATTAGGATTAAACTATAAAATAGAATGAACGAAAGTAATTTATTATAAACCTAGGTGACGAGTATTACTCGTTTAAAAATAAAATATAGGGGTAAACATATGAAAAAAGAAAATGGAGTAACAGTAATAGCATTAGTTGTAACA
>CAZTHC010000009.1:0-2088 GCA_964613425.1 uncultured Lachnospiraceae bacterium | reverse complement strand
TAAGTGCTAAAGACTTAGGCGGAGTCGGTGCAAGTAGTGATAATATTTCAAATACTATTACAGTTAATTATATAGTAAGCGTTATTAAAAACAATGCAAATGATTCAGCAGGAGCTCAATTAAGTTTCAACTCTGCAAAACAGGAGTCTGTAACAGTATATTCAACAGATGGAATACTAACAAAAACAGGCAGCTTTACAACAAAGGCAGAAGGACATATTGCATTAAATTGTTGGGGAAATAGCAATAATTATGGAGTTATACAATTGTGGATAGATGAGGCAGATATAACAGGAACAAATTATTAATTGTGATATGTATAATAATCTATAAAACATGTAGGGATCGGCGTCCTCGACGACCCGCAGCTTCGAGGAAATATAAAAAAGGAGGCAGACAATGAAAAACCAAAGAGGTATAACTTTATTATCTTTAATAATATACATAATAGTTCTCTTAATTGTAGTAGGCGTAGTAGGAGTAATAACGACTTCTGTATATACTGGTGTTGTGGATATGGATCGGATATTCGCAAAATGTAGCAGAATATAATGCATTTAATATGTATTTCTTAAAAGATACGAAACAAGAAGGAAATAAAGTAAGAAGTATAACGAGTACTCCTACGGTAACAACAGAAATTCTTTTTGAAAATGGAAATAAATATACATATGATGGAACAGAAAATTTATATTTCAATAAAGTTTTAATTTGTAGTAATATAACAAGTTTCAAAATTACTGAAGACTTGGAGGAAGATTACGGAAAAACAGTATTAAAAGTAGAAATGACAATAGGTGAATCAGTATATAGTTCAAACAGATATGAAAAGACTACAGAATATGTAATGACAACTAAAAGCAATATATCTCCAATTCCAGTAGGAGATAGTTATATTGACAATACAAAAGGTTATACGGTAACTTTTGATCCCAATGGTGGAAATATGTTAGCATATAGTAAAACATTAAATATTGGGGAAATATATGGCAATATGCCAATTTCAGCAAAAGATTCTAGTACTTTTGCAGGTTGGTATACTGCGAAAGAAGCTGGAACTAAAGTAGAAGAGAGCACTACAATGGATAGAGCAGAAGACCATACTTTATATGCGCATTATAGTATTGAAGTAACTTTTATAAAAGTCGGAACTTATGGTGAAATAACACCATTTACAACTAAAAAGGTTATTACAGGTCAGCCATATGGTGAATTACCAACAATACCAAAAGGGACCTCTGACAATGGAGTATACTGGTACACTTATTGTGGAATTTATAGCAGCAATATAGATGCAACAGGATGGACAAATGATAATAATACTCCTATTTTCGCGACAAGTATAGTACCACTTGATGCAACAAATCATACTCTTACAGCAAGAGAACAAACTGGATTTACAGGTTGGATTCCACAAGGTTATGCAGGGGGATATATACGTAATATTGGAGCATTGTGGGGATATCGGGACTAGTGAACAACATACAGGATATGTTGTGTATGCAAAAAGTGCTCCAGGGCAACAAATAGATCTCGGTTCTTGGTCTAGCTCGCATGGGTCACCGGCTGGATGCAATAGAGTAATGTATTTTGTAGAACCTGTAAGCGAGAGCAACTTTGAAAATATTCCTTGGTATTATGCTAATAGATTAAGAAATATTGATTCAGATTATAGATATATGGCTGTAGAGTTATTAAAAGATACTACATTATGGAGATATGACAGGGCTACTATGTACTAAGTTTTAAAAATAAAAAGCAATTTACTTGCTTTTTATTTTTTTATTTGATAAAATATAGAAAATTTGTTTGATGTTTAAGGAGGAAATATGTTTGCATATATAAAGGGAAGTTTAGAGCAAAAGTCTACTAATTTTGTAGTTATAGAGAACAATGGAATTGGTTATAAAGTGTTTATGTCTGTAAAAGCTATTGAAGAGCTTGGAGAAATAGGAAATAATGTTAAAGTATTTACTTATTATTATGTTAGAGAAGATAATATAAGTTTATATGGTTTTAACTCATTAGAAGAACTTAGAATGTTTGAATTATTGCTTTGCGTTAGCGGAATTGGTGCAAAATCTGCAA
>CAZTHC010000008.1:0-26129 GCA_964613425.1 uncultured Lachnospiraceae bacterium | reverse complement strand
ATAAGAATTGGACTTCAAAATACAGATGAAATTTGTAATTCGAAAAATGAAAGTAGTAAAGTTGTTGCTGGACCATATCATGAGGCTTTTAGGCAACTTGTTGAATCTGCATTGTGGTACGATTGTATAGTAGAGAAAATTAAGAAGTTCAATGTAAAAGTAAAACAAATAGAAATAATAGTTAATAATGAAGATGTAAATAATATAATAGGACATAAGAGGGAAAATATAAAAAAATTGAGAGAGTTCTATAATGTAGATACAAAAGTTATTCAAGATGTGAAAATTAAACAAGGCACCTTCAAAATTAATGTTTTGAAAACATATAATGACTTTTTAGGAGAATAAAATATTATAAAAACACTCATACTTATAGTATGGGTGATTTTTTATGAATTTCAATAAAAAGAGGATACTTGTAAAGACAAAAAATTTTTCTATAGATTTAATACAGATAATAATAGGGAGTGCTATTTTAGCATTTAGTGTCACTAGTTTTATGCTGCCAAATAAGCTCTCTACAGGGGGATTTACAGGTATAGCGACTATATTGTATTACATTTTAAATTTTCCAGTTGGAACAACAGTATTAGTTTTAAACATACCATTATTTTTAATATCTTACTTAAAAATTGGAAAAGGCTTTTTTATAAAAGGTTTATTAGGAACTATTTTCTTATCCATTTTTTTGGATTTGCTCGAAGGAAAAAATATTTTAACTCAAGATAGATTGTTAGCATGTATTTATGGGGGAGTTATTGCAGGAATAGGAATTTCAATTATTTTAAAAGCAAATGCTTCAACAGGAGGAACCGACTTGTTGGCAAATATTATAAAAAAATATAAACCATATATGAGAACAGGAAGCCTTATTGTGATAATAGATGCCATTATAGTTGGGATAAATGTATTTGTATTCAAACAAATTGAAATAGGGTTATATTCAGCAATATCTATATATTTAATGGGAAAAATAATAGACATATTTTTCGAAGGTATATATTTTACAAAAATGATATTCATAATATCAGATAAGTACAAGGAAATCTCGGATAGAATAAATATAGATATTGGAAGAGGAACTACAGCATTATACGGAAGAGGAATGTATAAGGACGATGAAAAAAACATTTTATTATGTGTTGCTTCAAGAAATGAGCAAATAGAAATACGAAAAATTATAAATAAAATAGATAATAAGGCTTTTATTATAAGTTCAAGTGCAAGAGAAGTATATGGAAAAGGATTTAAACGTTCATAATTTACAAATAAATTTTTTGGATTAAAATAGAAACGAGAATAAAGTTATCTTTATTCTCGTTCTTGATTTCTATCACAAAGTTCTTTTAATTCTAAATTATTATAATTTGAACCAACAACATCTATTGCACCAATTACTAGTTCATTTAAAAATTTAGCTTTTTGCGTAATTGAATTGCTATTTGGAACATTGTTAGAGTAAAAATCTATGCAGTCATACAATGCAGCTTCTAAGGCTATTATAGATTTTGGACTGTTAAATTTGTTTATTTTAAGTAATTCTTTTTTCTTATTAGCTTCTAACTTCAAATCGGAAAGAGCAATGTCAATGTCTGTAAATGAAGATTTACTTGCTACGCTAGAAGTAACTAAATTTAATATGTTTTGGCTTTTTCTGGTTTTTGATAATATGGCACTTAAATCTTTATCCGTTAGTGAACTACCATCACGTAAAAAAACCATTAAGTTTGGTCCGTATTGTACAATAAAGTTGCTATCTGCAGCAATATCAAAAGACTTGAAGTTAAAATGTATTTGCTCTTCATTTACACCAAGCTTTCTAGCAGTTAACTCTTTAGTAACCGTTGTAAGTAATTCAGACATTTTAATATCTGTTTCAGGGTGTCCAATTATTTCATTAGATAATTTCATATGTGTTAAATTAAATAAATATGCATTTAAAGATTGATTTGGATTTTTATTAAATTCTGGTAATAAGAATTTATTAAAATAATCTTTTGAAAATTGGTCGCTTAATGGCTCATGAATTAGATAATTTAATATAGCCTCTAAAGTAGATATGTCTAAGGCTTTAGGTGGTTCTTTATTATAACAAACTATATCATTTATTTCGTTAGCAAAATTTTGAGGTATACCATTTAATATATTTAATTTACTATTTCTAGAAAACTTTGAATCATCTGTATTATCCTCTAAATTTTTAGCAAGAATTTCTATTACAGCACTACGTAATTCTCTAACTTTGGATGCAGTTATGCAAAAATTTTCTGGAAGCCTATAAAAGTTAAAAAAGTTATTAAAACTTGCTCGTATTTTACTGTTCAAGGTATCTTCTACAGAAGAATTATTTGATTTATGTCTTTGCTTTTTTATATTTTGGACTTTACTTTCACAAGTAAAATAAACATCACCTATTGTAGCTAATTCAGATGAATCTGTACATGCTAAAGTAATTGTTAATTCTTTAGTTTCATTTGAGTGAATTTGTAGTTTTTCATTTATTTCTTTAATATATAAATTACCTAATTTTTTATCCGCATTTTCAATAATAATAGCAAACTCATCACCGGAAATTCTACATATATAAGAATTTTCTGGAAGACAAGAAGTTATTATTTGCAAAGATTTCTTTATATATACATCAACAGCAGGTTTACCAAACTTTAAATTTAACTCTCCAACTTTATCAAAATCTCCATAGATAAAAGAGTATAAATCTTTATTAGATTTATACTTGTTAAAAAGAACAGCACCAAGATATTTGTTAGAAAACACTTTTAAACCGTTTTCACAAAACTTACCTTCGTATGCAAATTCTTTTATTTTTGAAATTAAATCATCAACTGTATTTTTCATTACATTCTAACTCCATATTCTAAGAAAGATAATAGCATAATTTACACAATAAATCAACATAAAAAGTAACTTTTTTTAAAAAGTTGATTTTAAGTATAATATATGCTAGTATAAAAACAATTAGAACAATATAGTGTAAAGTAATCTATGAGAAATAAATGTAAGGTGTCGCCGTTCTCGGCGACTCGCTCTACGAAAAGATTGCTATCAATAAAAGAGGTAATAAGATGCAAGAACAAATATTAGAAATAGAACAAAAAGACTTCGAACCAAAGCATATATTTGAATGTGGACAGTGCTTTAGATGGAATGTAGAAGATGACTTGAGTTATACAGGAGTGTTTCAAAATAATGTTTTAAATATTAAAAAAGACAATGATAAAATAATCTTTAAAGGGATATGTAATGGCAATATAAATAATATTTGTAGTAGTTATTTTAAGTTAGACGTAAATTATGGAAACATCAAGCAAAAATTAGCTATTAAAGATGAAACTTTAAAAGAAAGTATACAATATGGTTATGGAATACGAATACTTAACCAAGATTTATGGGAAACAATAATTTCATTTATAATTTCTGCGAATAATAACATACCAAGGATTAAAAAAATAATTGAAAAATTGAGCCAAACATATGGAAATAAAATAGTCTGGAAAGACAAAGAGTATTACACATTCCCAACACCAGAACAACTTTCAAAAGCAAGTGTTGAAGATTTAAGAAAATTAGGGTTAGGTTTTAGAGATAAAAGAGTGTATGAAACAACAAAAAAGATAATTAACAAAGAGGTTATCTTAGAGAATTTAGCAAAAATTAAAGATGAGAATCTATTGAGACAAGAACTTATGAGGCTAGATGGTGTAGGAGAAAAGGTTGCAGACTGCATAATGCTATTTTCAACATTAAACAGAACAGAAGTATTTCCAGTAGATGTATGGGTACGAAGAGTAATGAACGATTTGTATATAAAAAGTGATGACGAAAATAAAATAAGTAAAGCAGAAATACGCAAACTAGCAAGAGATAAATTCGGAGACCTAGCAGGAATAGCACAACAGTATTTGTTTTATTGGAGAAGAGAAAAACGCATTTAAATATGTTACCTGAAGTGAATCCGTAATGAGATTATTCGATGGTAAGGCAATGCAAGATAGGCTCAGAATGACAAAAAAAATCACTTATGCTTGAACAGTGTATAATTATACCAAAGTATAAATACTTAAAAAAATTGCGAAAAACTGTTGATAAATTGGGTTTTTTAATATATATTTAATAATATGTAAAAATAGATTTATTGTAGACAATCCGCCAAATCTTGTCGGCGATAATATGTTTTCTTTTCACATCGTTACTAGAAAAGAAAAATATATCACCTGCGTTTGGCTATTGTGTTGCTAGAAATATAATATAATGCAAATTATTGTAGTGGGGAAAAGTTTAGCTCATTCACAAATTAAAAGGTGGTAAAAATGTATTTAAAAAAACTAGAATTGCATGGATTTAAATCTTTTGCAGATAAAACAACTTTAGAATTTATGCCAGGGATAACAACAGTAATTGGACCAAATGGCTCTGGTAAGAGCAATATTTCAGATTCAATAAGATGGGTACTTGGAGAACAAAGTATGAAGTCTTTGCGTGGAGCAAAGTCTGAAGATATTATTTTTGCAGGAACTCAGAGTAGAAAATCTTTGGGTTTTGCAGAGGCGTCAATAATTATAGATAATTCAGATGGTAAATTACCAATAGAATATGGAGAAGTAACTATTACAAGAAGAATTTATAGAAATGGTGAATCTGGATATTTTATAAATAAAACACCATGCAGATTAAAAGATGTATTAGAATTATTTATGGACACAGGAATTGGTAAAGATGGTTATTCTATTATAGGACAAGGTAAAATAGATGAAATATTAAGTAATAAATCTGAAGATAGAAGAAATATTTTTGAAGAAGCATCTGGTATTGTAAAATATAGATCAAGGAAAGTAGAGTCTGAGAAAAAGCTAGAACAGACAAAATTAAACTTGCTTAGAATTAACGACATTTTATCAGAAATAGAAGGAAATATTGAGCCATTAAAAAATCAATCTGAAAAAGCAAGAAAATTTTTAGATTTAAGAGAAGAATTGAAAGGTATTGAAATAGGGCTATTTATATATAATATAGATAACTATAAAATGAAAATTGAAGAAATAAACAAAGATATAGAGATATTTGCAAAACAAAATGAAGACGAAGACAAGAAAACTCAAGAATTACAAGAACTAAAAGAAAAATTAAAAAATGAAATAGATGATATAATAGCAAAGATTGAAGAAATGCAAAACTTAGGATTTGAGAGTTCTAATAAAATAGAAAAACTTAATTCAGAAATTAATGTTTCAAATGAAAGAATATCAAATAATAAAGAAAATTTTGAAAGATATTTTAAAGAAATTGAAGAGATTAAAACTAGAATAACAGAATTAGAAGAAGAAAAGAAAAATAAATTAGACAAAAAGAATAATTTATATTCAAACAAAGAAAAGTTCCAAAAAGAGCTAGAAGAAAAAGAAAAAGAATTACAAGAATTAACAGGTAAGCTTACTTCAAAAGAAACAGAAATTGAAGAAAAGAAGCAAAAAGTTCAAGAAAATGTAGATTTAAGATATGAGAAAACATCAGAAATTAATACTCAAAAAATTAATTTCGAAAATTTTGAAAAAAGAGAAAAAACGGTAAAAGAAGATATATCAACAACAATTTCTGAATTAGATTCAACCAGAATTTCAAAAGGAGAAATTTCAAAAACTTTTAATGAAATAGAAGCACAAAAAAATAATATAACAGAAAATTTAAATAAAATATCTTTAAAAAGGCAAGAAAGTACTAGCAAAATTAAAGAATTTGAGGACAATATTAATAGATATACTTCAGAATATAGAATTAAAGAGTCAAGATTTAAGTTTTTAAGTGAAACTGAAAAAGAAAAAGAAGGATATATAAGAAGTGTAAAAACTTTGTTAAAGGATTGTGAAAGTAATAGTTCTTTAAACAAAGGGGTACATGGCGTTTTAGCAAATTTAATGTCAGTTTCACCTGAATATGAAACTGCAATAGAAATGGCATTAGGACAGACACTGCAAAATGTTGTAACAGACACAGAAAATGATGCTAAAAAACTTATAGAATATTTAAGAAAAAATAGTTTAGGAAGGGCATCTTTTTTACCAATATCTTCTGTAAAAGGTAAGAAAATAGATAAATTAATAAAAAACAATTTAAACGGAGTTATAGGTATTGCTTCAGATTTAGTTAAATTTGATAAAAAATATGAAGGTATTATTTTAAATTTATTAGGAAGAACTGTAATCGTAGATAATATGGATACAGGAGTTTTCCTTGCACAACAAAATTTATATGCATTCAAAATTGTAACCCTAGAAGGAGATATAATTAATCCATCTGGTGCCATTACAGGAGGTTCAGTTGCAACAAAAACTGTTAATATTTTAGGTAGAACAACGCAAATTAAAAACCTAGAAAAAGAATTGAAAAGTCTGCAAGAAAAAATAGAAAAAATAGAAAAAGAAAAAGAAGAATATATTAGTTCAAATGAAAATATTTTAGAGGAAGTTACAGCACTTGAAAAACAACTACAAGACATAGACATAGTGTATGCAACAGAGAAACAAAAACTAGTTTATATAGAGCAAAATGTTTTGAAATTAGAAACAAAATTAGCAAGTTTAAAAGAAGAGCAACAACAGTTAGTTAAAGACAAAGAAGAAACTGTTAAACTAAAGGAAGTTGCTGAGAAACAAATAACAGAAATAGACAAAGAAAATGAAGAATTAAACACAGTTATTGTTAATTTTGCAGAATTAAATAAAGATAATCAAAAATACATAGATGATTTGAACTTTGATATAACAAATTTAAAAATATCTGTATCATCATTTGACGAAAGTGAAAGCTCTATAGATGAAATTGTTGAAAGAATTAATTTAGATATTCAAAATAATAATGTAAGTATAGAAAATAAAATAACACAAAGGGAGAAAATTCTAGAGGATAACAAATTATTAGAAAAAGAAATAGAAAACATCAAATTGGAAATAGAAAAAGTAAACAATGAAGTAATTAATAGTGGAGATAAGGTAGAACAATTAAAACTAGAAAGAATAAATAAAAACGAGGCTTTAAATAAGTCTGAGAATGATATATTAGAACAATTTAAAGTGGTAGATGGAATAAAAGAACAATTATCTAAGCTAGATGTGAAAAAATCAAAGATAGAAGTAGAACTAGAACAAATTGTAAACAAAATGTGGGAAGATTATGAGATTACACCTAATAATGCAACAGAATATAAAAAGCCGGAAAATATTGCAGCTACAACTAAAAAGGTAAATTCAATTAGAAACGAAATAAAAGACTTAGGTAGTATAAATGTAGATTCAATAGAGGAATACAAGCAAACAAAAGAAAGATATGACTTTATGTGTGAGCAAAGATTAGATTTAGAAAATTCTAGTGCAAAACTTAAAAAAGTAATTCAAGAAATGACAGGTATAATGAAGGAGCAATTTGCAAAACAATTCAAAATAATAAACAAAAATTTTGGAGAAGTTTTTGCAGAGCTATTTGGCGGAGGAAAAGCTGAATTAAAATTAACAGATGAAGAAAATATTTTAGAATGTGGAATAGACATAGAGGTACAGCCACCAGGAAAGAAACTACAAAACATGACTTTACTATCTGGAGGAGAAAAAGCTTTTACAGCAATTGCATTACTATTTGCAATATTAAAAATAAATCCAGCACCATTCTGTGTTTTAGATGAAATAGAAGCAGCACTAGATGATGTAAACGTGTATAGATTTGCAGAATATTTAAAGAAATTTACAAAACAAACACAGTTCTTAGTAATAACACATAGAAAAGGTACAATGGAGGTAGCAGATACTGTATACGGAATAACAATGGAAGAAAACGGAATTTCAAAATTATTATCAATGAAATTGAAATAGGTATTTAAGAAATTTATTATGGTAGTGTCATGTTGAGCGTAGCGAAGCAAAGTCGAAACATCTCAAAGAAAGGGAAAATAATATGAGAAATGTGAAAAGGATATGTATTATATTTATATTTGTAATATTCTTAATTCTACTTACAAATTCAGTTAATGCAGCTTCTGACTTTAATTTAAAGAGAATGGATTTTGATATTACATTAAATTTAAACGGTACAATGGATGTTATTGAAACATGGAATATTAAAGTTAACGGTACAACAAATACTTTATTTAAAACATTTATATTAAATAAAACAAAGTTCTCTAGTTTTGAGAATGTATATGTTACAGAAGTAAAAAACGGAGCAGAGGTGGCCTTTACAAGAATAAATGAAGAAATGTACCATGTAACAAAGAATTGCTATTATGGGTTAATAAATTCAAATGGAAGATATGAAATAGCATGGGGAATTAATGAAGATAGTGGAACTAAAACATATAAAGTTCATTATACAGTTAAAGATGCTGTTAAAACACATAATGACTGTTCAGAACTATATTGGCAGTTTATAGGTGATGAATTTGAAAAAAATATTAGTAATGTACAGGGAACAATAAAATTGCCAAGTTCAGTTAGTAATATAGAGAACTTAAAAGTTTGGGCTCATGGGCAACTAAATGGAGAAATACAAAAAATTGATGAGCAAACTGTAAAATTTTCTGTTAATTCATATAAAAGTGGAAATCTTTGTGAAGTTAGAATAGTAACAACTGAAGATATATTTGTAAATAACTTAAATAGAACATATAAAAATTCTTTAGAAGGAATATTACAGGAAGAGAAAGAGTGGGCAGAAGAAGCTAATAGAAAGCGTGAGCAGGAAAGATTTATTAATTTAACATTGGCTATAATTGCAATAGTAGTTTTAGTTACAGAAATTGTAATATTAATAATTAGAGTTGTTAAAAATTCAAAAAAATTAAGTAATACTCCTAAAATAGGACCAACTCAAAAACTAGATTACTTTAGAGATTTTCCAAATAAGACTACATCCCCAGCAGGAGCAGTTTTCTTAAAGGAATTAACAAGCATAAGTATGTATATGCCAAAAGTTATTTCAGCAACAATGTTAAATTTATGTTTGAAAAAGACATTATCATTTGAAGTTCAACAAGAAAAAAGAGAAAAAGAAAAAATACTTGTAAAAATGAATAAAACTGCTAATTTAGAAGAATGCAGGGAGTCAGAAATAGAAGTATATAAATTTTTGTGTGGTGTAGCTAAAAATGAACAAGATACATTTACAATGAAAGAGCTAGAAAAATATGCATCAAACCATCAAACTAAATTCTGTACATTTATAAATAAAATTGCAGAGTTAGCAGAAAGAGAACAGATTGCAGAACAAAATTATGATAAGAGTATTAGAAAACAGCATGATTCTTGGATGGCAAGAATGGCAATATTAATAGTATTAGGGATGTTTTCAGTTTTTGGCGCTTTTATAGGTATAGGAGTAGCTGCAGAAGTAAGTGCAGGATTAGTATTTACAGTTATAGTAGCAATGCTTGCTTCTTGTGGATTATTCTGTGCAGACATAGTACTTTGTGCAAAACTTGGAAATAGATTTTTAGGATTAACCCAAAAGGGATATGACGAAAAAGAACAATGGAAAGCACTACAAAAATATATGGAGGAATTCTCTTTACTAAACGAAAAGGAAGTTCCTGACTTAGTATTGTGGGAAAAATACTTAGTTTTTGCAACAGCTTTTGGAATAGCAGATAAAGTAGTAAAACAATTAAAAGTTAAATATCCAGAATTTGCAAATGCAACATATACAGGTTCATATTCATATTTATATTTAATGAACAATAGTAGTTTTTCATCAGGTTTTATAAGTTCATTAAATTCATCAGTATCAAGTGCATATTCATCTGGAACATATTCTTCATCTAGCGGTGGAGGAGGAGGCTTCTCAGGTGGAGGAGGCGGCGGTGGCCGGTGGCGGTGGCGGCGGTCGGTCGTTAGTAACTATAAGTTTAAATTAAAAAAACGAAAATTATTTAATATTAAAAAAGTATATAGGCTGGCAAAGCAAGCTTGAAGCACTTTGCCAGCTATATATGTTTTTATAGATAGCTTACTCTTAGAAGTTATTGCTAGTACTTGCAATAATACAGACAAACCGCTAAGACTTAACAAAAATGACGTAATAATTATATTTAAAGAAATATACTTAGTATTAATATTCGATAGCATATAAATTCCATTTGTTATTTCAAATAAACCATTAATAATACTAACTATATAAGGATTATTAATATTTAATATTGAAAGAAAACTATTTAAAATAGAACATATTACGGAAAATAGAACAATAAAACCACCAATTAAGGAAATAGAACGAATTGCAGAAATAATACTGCAAGATAAAATAGTTCCTAAGTTTGAAAATTTAACAGAATAATTTGTTGTATGATATTTTGAAGAAATGCAAGAACTTGCATTTCTTTTGTATTTCCAAAATCTAAAACAAATGCCAACACTAATACATGCTAGAATATGAGTAAACAATAGTAAAAATCCAGTCCTAACATCTTTAAAAAATCCAATTCCAACAGTTCCAATAATAAACAAAGGTCCAGAATTATTTGTAAAAGCTAATAATCTTTCACATTCTTCTTTTGTACAAATATTTTTTGCATAAAAGTCACATACAATTTTTGCACCCATTGGATAGCCACTAATAATACCCATTATTAGAGCAAAAGCACCTTCACCAGAAACATTAAATAGAGGCTTCATATATTTGTTAAAAAAATTACCTAGTCTTGGGATTAAATTGGTTGAGCTTAGTAATTCTGTTGCTACAAAAAAAGGAAAAAGCGATGGTATTACTGAATTCATAAGCAGTTCTAAAGAAGTTTTGACTGCTAATACATTTCTTTGGGAAAAAATTAATAAACAAAATGTGAACAAAATAAAACTTAATGGAATTATATAGTTTTTAATTCTAAAAAACAAAAAAAAGTGCCTTTTCAAGAACATCACCTAAATAATTTATATGTAAAACTATTCCAAAATATTAAAAAATGAGGTATAATACATAGATAAACAAATTGAAGGAGATTTGCAAGTGGAACAGTTAATAAAGGTACTACCAAATTTTAAGAAGTTTACATCTTATATAAGTGATATAAAAAATAATATAAGCCCGATAATGCTATCTGGGCTTACAGACAGTGGAAAAACACATTTTTCATATGCTACATCTTTTTATTCTGAAAAGCCTATTTGTATTATTACATATAATGAAATACAGGCTAAAAAACTAGTTAAAGATTTGAAATTTTTCACAGAAGATGTACAGTATTTTCCTAAAAGAGAAATATTAGCATACAATTTTTTAGCAGAAAGCAAAGAGATTTTAAACGATAGAATAGATACATTAAATTTAGTTTATAATAATAAAGCTAAAGTTATAGTTACTACAATAGAGGCAGTTAGCCAAAAAATAGTACCTAAAGAAGTGTTATATAAAAACATATTAAAACTAAAAGTATCTGATGAATGCAATTTAGAAGATATAAAAGGAAAATTGATTAACCTAGGATATGAAAGATATGATTTAGTTGAAGGAAAGGGTCAATTTAGCATAAGAGGTGGAATTGTAGATGTTGCTACAAATACTAATACAGGTATAAGAATAGAATTCTGGGGAGATGAAATAGATTCTATTAGAGAATTTGAGATTGTTAGCCAAAGATCTACAAATATGATTAAAAAAGCAATAATATATCCAGCACATGAGTTTGTGTTAGAAGATTCATTGAATAATATTTCAAAGAAAATTAAAGAAACTCAAGGTGATGAAGAATTAGAAGAAGATATAGAACAAATAAATCAAGGAAATTATATAGCAAAAATAGATAAATATTTTAATAGTTTTTACACAAAGCAAAGTACAATAATAGATTACCTAGATAAGAATTTTATAATATTTATAGATGAAATAGAAAAGGTTAAAGCTAGAATAGAGAATATTTTAAAGGATAATCAAAATATAATAAAATCCTTAATAGAGAAGAAAAAAATAGTTCCAGATTCAATTAAAATTTTAGGAACATATTTAGATTTTATAGAAAACACAGAAGATAAGCAAATAGTATATTTAGAAAAACAAGATATAGGATTTGTTGATAGAAAAAGTATGCATGCAAAAAGAAATGGATATAGTTTTAGCTATAGGGAGGTTAACTTTTTTCGCAGTTCAATGGATTTATTGTTTAAGGAAATACAACAAGCAGAAGAACAAGGAAAAACAATAATAATCCTAGCAGGAAACGAAGGAAACTGCACAAGAATAGAAAATTTATTAAAAGAGAATAATATACGTAGAAATAATATAGAAATTTTGAAGGGTGCATTATCTACAGGTTTCGAATGTTATGATTTTAATTTAATTGTTATATCACTTGAAGAAGCATTTTCAACAATAAAAAAACGTAAAACAGTAAGTTCAGCATTTAAACAAGGTGAAACAGTAGTTTTTGCAGATTTAAAAATAGGAGATTATATTGTACATAAAACACATGGTATAGGTCAATTTATAGGTGTGAATACTATAAAGGCAGATGGAATAACAAAGGATTATATAAAAATAAAATATAAAGATGACGATATTCTATATATACCTACAAATAATTTAGATAACATTAGAAAATATATAGGCGCAGGAGAAACGGGAACACCTAAATTAAATAGATTAGGTAGCAAGGAATGGATTAATACAAAGGCAAAAGTTAAATCAAATTTAAGAGAAGTTGCGCAAGAACTTATAGAGCTATATGCAAAAAGGCAAAGTTTAAAAGGATATGCGTTTTCAAAGGATGATGCTTGGCAACAACAGTTTGAAGATAGTTTCCCATATGTAGAAACAGATGATCAAATGAGAAGTATTGATGAAATGAAGAAAGATATGGAAACAGATAAACCAATGGACAGACTACTATGTGGAGATGTTGGATATGGCAAAACAGAAGTAGCATTAAGAGGAGCTTTTAAAGCTTGTATGAATCAAAAGCAGGTAGCATATTTAGTACCAACAACAATTCTTGCAAACCAACAGTACGAATCATTTAAGGAAAGAATGGAAAATTTTCCAATTAGAGTAGAATTGTTAAATAGATTTAGAACTAAGAAAGAGCAAGAAGATATAGTAAAGAAATTAAAATTAGGCGAAATTGATGTAATAATAGGAACACATAGAATATTGAGTAAGGATGTAGAATTTAAAAACTTAGGATTGCTAATAATAGATGAAGAGCATAGATTTGGAGTAAAGGATAAAGAAAAGATTAAAGCATTAAAAAATAATGTTGATGTATTAACAATGACAGCAACTCCTATTCCAAGAACTTTACATATGTCTATAGTAGGAATTAGAGATATGTCTTGCTTATATGAACCTCCTCAAAATAGAAGACCAGTACAAACTTATGTATTAGAGCAAGATGAAGAGGTAGTTAAGGAAGCAATTACAAAAGAGCTTGAAAGAGATGGACAGGTATTTTATTTATATAATAAAGTTGAAACAATTGTAAAAAAAGCTGAAGAGATTTCTAGACTTGTACCAGAAGCAAGAGTAGGATTTGCACATGGTAAAATGACTGGTAGAGAATTAGAAGAAATAATGATAGATTTTATTAATAAAAAAATTAATGTTCTTGTATGTACAACAATATTAGAATCTGGAATAGATATTCCAAATGCAAATACAATAATTGTAGAAAATGCGGATAGATTAGGACTTGCACAGTTATATCAAATTAGGGGAAGAGTAGGTAGAGCAGAGAAACAAGCATATGCATATATAATGTACAAAAGAGATAAAATGTTATCTGAAGTAGCAGATAAGCGTTTACGCGCAATAAAAGAATTTACAGAATTTGGTTCAGGATTTAAAATAGCAATGAGAGATTTAGAAATAAGAGGCGCAGGAAGCATATTAGGTGAGATGCAACATGGGCATATGGAACAAGTTGGGTATGATATGTACTGCAAATTGTTAGATGAAGTAGTAAAAGAAATGAAAGGAATAGAAGTTGAAGAGGAAGCGGATGTTCAAATTGATATTAATGTTTCAACATATATTCCAAATACTTTTATAGAAAATAGTAGTCAAAAAATAGAAATATATCAAAATATTGCATTATGTAGAAATGAAGAAGATATAATAAATGTTACCGATGAAATAATAGATAGATATGGAAAAATGCCAAGTGAAGTAGAAAATTTACTAGAAATTGCAAGAATAAAAGAAAAATGCAAAGAATTGGGAATCATTAAAGTTGCACAGAAACAGAATAGTATAGTATTTAATTTTGATGCTAAAAGTTTTGATATGGAAATAGTGGATTTTCTAATTAAGGAATATAGAAATCAAATAAAGTTTTCACCAGCAAAAGATCCATATGTAACATACAAATTGCAAAAAGCAGGTAAAGAAATAAATGAAATAAAAAATTTTTTAGCAAATTTATCTAAAAGAAAAACTGCTATAAATCAGTAGGGGCATATGTTGATAGGCGGGTCGTCGAGGACGCCGACCCCTACAAAGAAAATATATCATTTGTGCTTTGCCAATGTCATGTTGAGCAGAGCATAGCGAAGTCCAAACATCTCATATATAATTACAAATGGATATCAAAGAATAAAAGGAGAGTAGATTTATGCAAATTATTACAAGTAAAGATAATGAAATTGTAAAGGAAATACGAAGATTAAAGGAAAAAAAGTATAGAGATATAAATAATGAATATATTGTTGAAGGTATCAAACTTGTAAAAGAAGCAATAGGAGAAAATGTAATTGTTAAAACTATTGTAATATGCGAAGAATGCATAAAGGACGGCTCCATAGAACAGAATTTGCTTTATGAAATTGCTAAATTTAATTGTATATATGTTACAGAAAAAATATTTTCTAATTTGACAGATGTACAAAATCCACAAGGAGTATTAGCAGTAATTTCAAAACAGGTAGATAAATTGCAGATAGATTACTCTCAAGATTTAATATTAGTATTAGACAATATTCAAGATCCAGGAAATCTAGGAACAATTATGAGAACTGCCGATAGCGTAGGGCTAACTCAAATACTAGTATCAAAAGGAACAGCAGATGTATTTAATCCTAAAGTTATACGTTCTACGATGGGAGCGATTTTTAGGGTAAATATAATAGAAACAGAAAATATAATAGAAACAATAAAGAATATTAAAAAGAATAAATTTGAAATACTTGCTACCTCTTTAGAAAATAGTGAAAGCATATATAGTATCGATTATAAGAAAAAGGCAATAGTGATTGGAAATGAAGCAAATGGTGTTTCAAAAGAAATTTTAGAGATATCTGATAAAAAGGTAAAAATTCCAATGCTACGGAAAAACAGAAAGTTTAAATGCTGCAGTGGCTACGTCCGTAGTATTATATGAATATGTACGACAAAAATTGCAATAGAAATTTTAAGTAATATTATTACAAAAAAATGATAATATTACTTTTTTATTACGATTATTGACAAGTACAAAATGATATGTATATAATTCAAGGGTTGAAATAGGTAAATATTTATAAATAAAACATAAAGGTGGAGATAAAAAATGAATTTGAACATTAAATCTAATAACGCAATTACGCTTATTGCATTAGTTATTACAATAATTGTATTATTAATATTAGCTGGAATAACTACAAATGTATTATTTGGAAATGATGGAATATTTACAAGATCGGAAGAGGCAAGGGAAAAAACTGCATATGCTGTAGCAAGAGAAAAACTAGACTTAGCATTATCAAGCTTAAGAGTTGCAAAAATGGAACAATATACTCTTGCAAGTATAAATGAAATTAATGAACATCAAAGAGATATATTTGTTATTGAATGGAAAGAACCATATACAAGTATAACTGTTAGAGTAGACGGAAAATATGATTTTGAAATTTTCGGAAATGGGATGATACTTCAATTAAAACAATGTGGTATAAATTATGTTTTAAATGGAGGAACTTTATCTGAAGATGCACCTAAATTTTTTAGAAAAGGGGAAACTATATCTTTAAGAAGAGCAAGCAAATCAGGAACAGAATTTGCAGGTTGGTATAATAATGCTGAATGTACAGGAAATGAAATTACTAAAATAATAGATGCACCGGATACAGATATTACTTTATATGCAAAATGGGCGGACGAAACAAATCAGGCATATTTTATATGGTCAGAAGATAGTAAAACTTTGTTAGGCTTTTCTACTTTAGGTTTAGAAAAATATAATAATAATGAAATAACAGATTTAATTATACCTAAAAAGCATAATGGAGTTGAATTAGTAAATATAGGAGAAAGCGCATTTGCCTCAAAAACAAAACTAAAAACAGTAATAATTCCGGATACAGTTGAAAATGTATATCAGTCAGCATTTGGAAGTTGTAGTGGAATAGAAAATTTGCAGATGCCAATAAGTGCAAATCAAGCTCCAGATGGGGTATATTATCATAACGGATTTACTACTGGGGGATTAAAGAAGTTAAAACTAACTCCTGGTAATGGAACTGTAAGAAATTATGATTCGAATTCAAGGAAATTTACAGCTTGGGGATTTTCATCTACTAATCAAGTAGAAATAACTTTAGATGAAGGAATAACAGAAGTTGGAAATTATACATTTTATTATCGTAACAATACAACATTTAATTTACCAAGCACATTAGAAACAGTAGGTGCATATGCTTTTGGAAGTTGTTACGGAGGCTTAATCAGGGCTGAAGAATTGAAGAACTTAAAAGTAGTAAAAGATTATGGCTTTTCTTCGTGCACAGGAATGACAGGAACATTGAATTTATCAAACATAGAAACTTTGAATTCACATGCATTTTCTGCTTGCGAAAAAATAGGAAAACTAATATTACCAGATACATTAACTGAATTAGGAAATAGTGCATTTTATGGCTTAAGAGAAATGAAAAGTTTACAAATGCCAATAGGCGTAAACTTGTTTGAAGGAGGAATTGCTTCTAACTCAGCAATATATGTATGTCCAAACTTGGAAGAAATTAAATTAACATATGGAACAGGACAAGTATATAATTTTACAGAAACTTCTGCTAGATGGACTCCTTGGGTAAGTTCTAAAGATAATAATCCAATAATTACTGTAGAAGAAGGAATAAAAAAGATTGGGGAATATACTTTTTCTGGATGTACAACTGCAAAATTTAAGTTACCAAATTCATTAGAAATAATTGGAAAATACGCATTCAACAATTGTAAAGGATTGAGTGGAGCTTTAAATTTAGAAAATATTGAAGAAATAGGAGAAAAAGGTTTTTTCTCTTGTCCAGGTATAACAGGAACTATAGATTTGACTAATGTAGAAACAGTTGGTGCAAGTGCATTTAATGCATGTACAGGAATAGAAAAATTAATTATACCAGATACAACTACAACATTAGGGGCTAATTCATTTATGGGTTGTTCAGGAATGAAAAGTTTACAAATGCCAATAGGATTAGATATGTTTAATGGAGGAAGTGTAGGTGACTCAGCACTATTCAATTGTACTGGATTAACAGAAATCACATTAACTCCAGGACAGGGAACAGTATTTAATTATAACGAAAATGGAGCAAAATGGACACCATGGAAATCTTCTAAAGATAATAATCTTACAATAACATTAGCAGAAGGAATAAAAACAGTTGGAAGTTATACATTCCATAATTGCACAAATGCAAAATTTAATTTACCAAGCACATTAGAAACTGTTAATGCATATGCCTTTGCAGAATGCAAAGGGGAAATAAAAGCATCTGAAGTATCTAAATTAAAAGTAATAAAGGATAGAGCTTTTTACAATTGTACTGGATTAACAGGTGAACTTATATTCACTAACTTGCAAGACATTGGAACATATTCTTTTGGTAGTTGCAGCGGCATTACCAAAGTAGTAATTCCAGATACTATGACAGTACTAGGTGTTAATTCATTTATTGGATGTAGTGGCATAACAAGTTTAAAATTACCTATAGGAATAAATATGTTTAAAAATGGAAGTGTAGGGGATGCAGCATTCTGCATCTGTTCTGGGGTGACAGATGTAAGATTCACATATGGAACAGGTTTAGTATATAATTTTAATGAAAAGGGAGCAAGATGGACACCATGGTATGATTCAAGAACTAATCATTTAAATATAACTTTAGAAAAAGGAATACGTCAAATAGGAGCATATACTTTTTATAGTTTAAATGATGTTACATTTAATTATACTGGAAATGCTGAGGATTGGAGTAAAGTAACAATAGGAGCAAATAATGCATCATTAACAAATAGAACAGTTAATTTTATATAATATTTTATGAATGAGTAGTGGACAAGGTTAAAACCTTGTCCATACATTTTGAAATAAATAAAGAGGCGTATTGCATACGCCTCTTTTAATTTTTAGTTAGTATATTTAATAGTTTGGGATATATCTCAATAGCATTTTCTTGCCAATTTTCAGCTATCAGTTTTGCTTGTTCACGTGAACCTGCAAAAGTTGTAATCTCAAATAGAATTCGGTTGTTCTCAACGATTTTGCATTTAACACTATAATCTGTTTCGTTGTTTGGAATAAAATCTGCTGTAATGGAAAGCTGATTTTCAATTTCATCTAAATTTTCTTTAAATTCGTTATCTACTCTAAATTTAGTTATACCAGGAATAATATCTTGAACTAAATTAAGAGCCTCTTTACCTTCAGCTGTAAGTTCATACACAGTAATATTATCTTGTTCATAGCTTACTATATATTTATTTTCTAATAAATCTAACAAGAACTGTTGAAAGTAAAAATAGTTTATATTTTCTATAGATAAAACTAATTCTAATAATGCTTCATTGCTTAGAGGCTTATTAACTTTATTTAATACATATAAAATTAGAGCTTTATTTTCTGCTAATGTTTCATTATCTGATGTTAATTTCAATTCAATGCACCTCACATACAAGAAATTATAGCATATAGAAATAAAAACTGCAAGGTTTTACCTTGCAGTTAGATGTTTTATATAATTACATTTTATTTTCAAAAAATTGAAATTGTGTATTTGTAGAATTAACTCTAAATAGTTTTTTTATCGAAATAATAAATTTACTAAATAATGATATTTTTGAAGGAACAAGGGCTAATGCCTGTTCAAGTACATTAATATCTCCATATACTTCAATGTGTTCTCTTTTTTGTTCAAGAATATTCATTGCATAACAATAAAAATTATTGTAAAACTCATATTCATCAGTGAATCCAATGTAATTTTTATAGTTGTAAAGGCTTTCTTTCAAATTTCGTATATCTTCAAAATTTCTAATACTGTTTAACTCATTTTCAAAACAAGCAGATAAAATAGTATTTTGAGTGTTAAAATAAATAGTTGAGATTGTTTGCTTGTAATCTTTAATAAGTTTGTTTAAAGATTTTATTTGGTTAATTTTTTTGGTATAAGATAATTCTGTAATAAAGAAATTTAATTCATCTTCTAATTCTAGCATTTTATCAAAATTCTTTAAAATGTTAGAATAAGTTTTTTTATTAGTTATTGAAATAAGTGTATTTTTAAATATATCATCACTGTATAATGTGCTATGTATTAATGGGTATTCTCCAGTAAAATAGGCTAATTGTGAAATAAGTGAACATTCTAATGGGTAATAATTGGAACTTACGGTAGGTAAATCTATATTAAAATATTTAACTCTTTCTGATTTGGCTCCACTTGTTAAAGAAGTTAAATACTGTACAGAAGCTTCATTAATAGATAAACCAATTGAACCAATATCGTATAAACCAAATTTGTATGCAGTACCATTTTCATCGCAGATCTCTTGTATATAATGAATACATTCGTGTGTCCCAAGAGATATCATTTCTTCTAGAGATAAGTGCTTAGAAAAATATATTGATTTGGTTTTAGAAAAATATTTTGCACATGAAGAATCATTTGGCATTTCTGCAGAGTACATATTTAATTTAGATAAACAACAAAACAATTTATCTGAATTCAAATTATGCTCTTCAAAAGTAACAGATAGCTTTGAAGAAATTTGTTCAGCAATTTTAGAAATTGTTGAATCTTCTAATTTAACTATTGAATTAATACCTTCTTTTTTTAGTAAGCTTTTGTAACTCATTCTAAAAGATTCCTTCCCTAGAATTCTTGTATATATTATACAAGAAGAATGTTACGATAATATTTCAAAAGAGTTAAGATAATATTACATTTGAATTACAAAATTTATAAACTATTGATTTTAGAACAGACATATTTTATACTATTATTTAGAAAAAGGTATAATTTTGCTAAATAAAAAGTTATACGGAATTAAAGGAGAGAATCAAATGAAAAAAGTATTAATAATATCATTGCTAGCTGTTTTGTTATTATCAGCTTATGGTACTGTACTAGCAGCATATAGTTATAAAGTAAAACTTACAGCAGATGCTGAAGATTATATACCAAGCGGCAAGGCAACTGTAGGAGTATCTTTATCAGATATAAACGTTGGAACAAGTGGAATTTCAAAGTTAACAGGAAAAATAGATTATGATAAAGATGTATTTGAAAAAATAGAAAAAGCAAATTTAAAACCACAAAATGATTGGGTAATAGATAGTTTCGATTTAACAACAGGTGAATTTGTAGCATCTAGAAGTAATTTTATAAAAACAGACAATGAACCATTTGCAATAGAGCTTACCGTAAAATCAGATGCGACATTAGGAAAAACAACAATAACTTTAAAAGATATAGTAATTTCAAATGGGGCAGACGATGTTCCTGCAAATAATGTAACAGTATCTGCAAATATTGCATCAACAATAGATAAATATGGAAATAGCAATAAGGTAAATACAATAAATATAATATCAAATAACACTATAAAACCAGTTAATACAGTAAATACAATAAATAAAATAAATACAGCAAATACATCAAAGAACAATGCAATATCAAATACAATGCCAAAAACAGGATTAGAAGATTATACGGCTCCATTGTTATTAATAGCAGTGCTTGCATCAGGAGTAGCATATATTTCATATAAAAAATATAAAAATATATAATAAGTTAAATAAAAAAGAATAGGTTGCTTTTAGCAACCTATTCTTTTTTCTATTTCTTTCCAAACTTCTTGTGTATATATTTTCTTTTCAGAAGAAAATGGTAGAAATTTTAAATCTTTTAATGGATTTAGTGATTTCTGCAATTCTTCTACATAAGTAGGTACCTTAGTAGGTGCTATTTTATCTGCTTTGTTTGCAATAATTAAACAAGGAAAACCGGTATTCATAATATAATTGTACATTACTTTATCATTTTCTGTTGGTGCATGCCTAATATCTAAGAGAAATACTATTAGAGAAATTTCTTTTCTAATTGATAAGTATTCTTCTATGAATTTTCCAACCTGTTCTTGTTCAACCTTAGACATTTTACTATAGCCATACCCAGGTAAATCTACAAAGTAAAAAGAATTATCTACATTATAAAAATTAATTAAACGTGTTTTACCGAGGTTCACTACTGGTTCTAGCAAGTGATTTCCTGTTTAACATTGTATTTATGAAAGATGACTTTCCAACATTAGATTTGCCGAACTAAAACTATTTCTGGCAAATTATTTTTTGGATACTGTTTAGGACTCACTGCTGAAATTTCAAATTTCGGATTTTTAATAATCATATTATACAAATTACCTTTCTAATTTTTCCATTCCACCCATGTAAGGTCTTAATGCTATTGGAATATTAATGCTACCATCTTCATTATAGTTGTTTTCCAAAAAAGCAATAAGCATACGAGGTGGAGCTATTACTGTATTATTTAATGTATGTGCAAAATAATTTCCTTTTTCACCTTTTATACGAATTCCAAGTCTTCTACTTTGTGCATCTGTAAGATTTGAACAACTTCCAACTTCAAAGTATTTTTGTTGCCTTGGACTCCAAGCTTCAACATCAACACTCTTAGATTTCAAATCTGCTAAATCTCCTGAGCAACATTCTAATGTACGAACAGGAATATCCAAGCTTCTGAATAGTTCTACAGTATAAGCCCACATTTTATTATACCAATCATAACTTTCTTCTGGTTCACAAACTACTATCATTTCTTGTTTTTCAAATTGATGAATACGGTATACACCACGTTCTTCAATTCCGTGTGCACCTTTTTCTTTTCTAAAGCAAGGAGAATAAGATGTCATAGTATATGGCAAATCTGTTTTGTTAAGAATTTGGTCTTTAAATTTTCCTATCATAGAATGCTCACTTGTACCAATTAGATATAAATCTTCGCCTTCTATTTTATACATCATTGCATCCATTTCTTCAAAGCTCATAACACCAGTAACAACTTCACTTCTAATCATATATGGTGGAATGCAATAAGTAAAACCTTTATTAATCATAAAGTCTCTAGCATAAGAAATAACTGCAGAATGAAGTCTTGCAATATTTCCTACTAAATAATAGAAACCATTTCCAGCAACTCTACGTGCAGAATCTAAATCTAATCCAGACAAATTTTCCATTATTTCTGTATGATAAGGTATTTCATAATTAGGTACTACTGGTTCACCAAATTTTTCTACTTCAACGTTTTCAGAATCATCTTTTCCAACAGGGACAGAATTGTGAATTATGTTTGGAATCTTCATCATTCTTTCTTTTACTTGTGCAGCAAGTTCTGTTTCTAATTTTTCATTTTCAACAAGTTCTAAATTAATTGCATTAACTTCAGCTTTTATGTTTTCGGCTTCTTCTTTTTTACTTTCTTTCATTAATAAACCAATTTGAGAACTTAATGAATTACGTTTCATTCTAAGTTCATCACCTTTAAGCTTAATTGTTCTATTTTTTTCATCTAGTTCAAGAACTTCATCTACTAAA
Organism: uncultured Lachnospiraceae bacterium; assembly: GCA_964613425.1. Classification (GTDB taxonomy): domain Bacteria; phylum Bacillota; class Clostridia; order TANB77; family CAG-508; genus CAZTHC01. The sequence goes on along the minus strand of CAZTHC010000008.1, from coordinate 3,271 downwards.
TGTAATTTATGGTCTTGAAATTTCTTTTTTATATTTTCTTTAACTAAATCAGGGTTTTCTCTGACAAATTTTATATCTAACATTTTATATTCATCCTTTCAAATCTATATTTTTGTTTTGTAATGTTGTCTGCTCTATTAACATCGATCTCTTCAAAAAACATACTTAGAGGTCGTATAAATGTTTTAAATTCACCATATAAAGCTTTATATACAACATATTGTTCTAATGTTTCCGAGTGAAGAGCTGTATCAATTACTAAGTAAAAATTTCCTTTAAAATGTCTATATGTTTTTCCACATTCAATTTCTTGCATTTATATTACCTCCTTACTAAATTTTAATACAACAAGTTTACTATAAAATTACTTTTTTTGCAAGGTACAATACAAGTTTTAAGCAAATAATATGCATAAATAGAAATATATGGTGCAAATTATTAGTAAACAGAAAAAATATGTCACTTACGATTGGCTACTGTATTGCTGAAAGTGAATTGCAAAAACACATTGTAAATTGTAGGGGTCGGCGTCCTCGACGACCTGCAAATAGAAATGCATGCAAAAACATATTGTAAATCTGTAGGAGCGTATTGTATACGCCCGAAAATTCAACCAACAAAAAATATATAATGAATTATATGTTCATTATACGAGGAGGATATATGAATTCAGAAGAAATGGAATTAATAAAGTGTATAATAAGAACAAAATCAGAATTTCAAGTTGCAACCAAAAACTTTGAAGTAGCAAACGGTGAGTTAATAGATTACTATATATACCAGATAAAAGCCAATCAAGCAAAACTAGATTATTTAATTAAAAAGGTAAAAGAGAAAGGAATATCGTTAGATTTAATAAAACAATTGGAGGTTTCTTTAAAAGAAGTTTCTTAAGAATATTTGTCCAATATTAATCATATAATTCAATAAACAATAAAGTTTAGTATGGAGGCTTATATGAATATAAACGTGATTATAACTTTTTTAACTTGTATTATATGTTTATTTGCATTTGGAAAATTATTAATAATACCATTAAAGAAAATTGTAAAGCTAATTATAAATTCATTATTGCGGAGGATTCTTAATTTATTTAATAAATTTAGTTGGTGCAGGTTTCAATTTTCATATAGGATTAAATATTATAACAGCTGCATTAGTGGGAATACTAGGAATTCCAGGAGCAATTCTGCTAGTAATAATACAACTTTTTATTATGTGAAAAATAGGTAAAATTTTAATTATAAATATATTGCTGGGCGTATACAATACGCCCAGCAATATATAATTTACTCCACAGTTACAGATTTTGCTAAATTCCTTGGTTTATCCACATCTAGTCCTTTTTCTTTAGAAATGTAATAAGCTAATAGTTGTAAAGGTATAACAGATAATACCGGAGAAATTAAAGAACTAATTTCTGGAATTTCCAAAATGTAATCAAAGTTTTTATTTTCTATTTTTTGATTTGTTATTATTAGTGTTTTTGCACCACGAGTAATAACTTCTTGAACATTACTTATAGTTTTATCAACTAAGTTTTTATCTGTAATTAGTGTAATTACTGTTATTCCGTCTTCAATTAAAGCAATTGGTCCATGCTTTAATTCACCAGAAGCGTATCCTTCAGAGTGAATATATGAAATCTCTTTTAATTTCAAAGAACCTTCTAATGCAACAGTATAGTCAACACCTCTACCTAGAAAGAACATATCTGTTTCATTATATATTTGTTTTGCAATATCCTTAATAAAATCTGTATTTTCTAATACTTTTTCAGACATTTCAGATAATTTAAAAATATCGTTTTTAAGTAAATTTAATTCATCAAAATTTACAGATTCTAATACTTCTGCGAAGTAAATTGCAAGTATTGCAAGTAAAACAACTTGTGAAGTGTATGCTTTAGTTGAAGCAACAGCAATTTCAGGTCCTGCATGAGTATAAATAGAATAGTCTGCCTCTCTAGTAATAGAACTTCCTATAACATTTGAAACAGCAATTGTTTTTGCACCTTTAGACTTAGCAAGTTTAAGCGCTGCAATTGTATCTGCAGTTTCACCAGATTGACTAATATATATTGCTAATGTATGTTCATTTATAATTGGATTTCTGTATCTGAATTCAGATGCAATATCTACAGTAACAGGAATTCCACATAGCTTTTCTATAATGTTTTTACCTACTAAACCAGCATGCATAGCAGTGCCACAAGCAACAATATAAATATTGTTTATAGATTCTAGATATGCTTTACTGAAGCCTATATCATCAAAATCACATTTTTCATTAAGTTTAAGTCTTGATCCTATTGTTTCTCTAATAGATTTAGGTTGTTCGAAAATTTCTTTTAACATATAATCTTCAAAACCATCTTTTTCTGCAGCATTTGCATCCCAAGTTATATTTTTTATTTCTTTTGATATTTTATTTAAATTATTATCATAAAAGCTTATAGCATCTTTATAAATTTCTACTAACTCATTATCATTTAAAAGATAAAAATCTTTAGTATAAGATAGAATTGCCGGGATATCTGAACTAATATAATTTTCAGAAATGCCTTTACCAATAACTAAAGGGCTATCCTTTCTTGTAACTATCATTTTATCTGGATATAAATGAGAAATTACTTCAATAGCATAACTACCAGACAACTTGCTACAAGTTTGTTGTACTGCTCTTAAAAATTTCATATTATCATTATTTGTATCTTTTGAAAAATAATAATGAATTAAATTTGGTATAACTTCAGTATCTGTTTCAGATAAGAATTTGTAACCATTATTAATTAAGAAAGTTCTTAATTCAGCGTAGTTTTCTATAATTCCATTATGAACAACGCTAAAAGTATTTGAATTATCCATATGAGGATGTGAATTTATTGTTGAAGGTTTACCATGAGTAGCCCATCTTGTATGAGCAATACCTATAGTACCTACTAAGTTGTTAATTTCAGAAATTTCATTTAAAGAATTAACTCTTCCTTTATTTTTTATGTTAGATATTTTATTATCCTCTAACGTAGATATACCAGCAGAGTCATAACCTCTGTATTCTAGTTTTAAAAGTCCATCAATTAATATAGGAGTTGCTTTTTTATCTCCTACATATCCTACTATTCCACACATTTTTTATTCTCCTTCTTTATGCAACAATTAATAAGCTAATAATATAGCTTAAGTGTTGATTATTTTGTATGGAATTTAAAAGTAAGTTACTATTATTATTTCTGTTTAAATATTACTATTTATTTTTAATAATAATTAAT